>JABDMQ010000239.1 GCA_013001365.1 Flavobacteriaceae bacterium | reverse complement strand
GTTTTTGACAAAGCCTGAAACTTGTTATTCAATTTTGCTTGTCGTACTGGCCCTCCCTTTGAGAAAATCAAGCCGCCAATATGGTTTTCTTCAATTAATTTCTTTATCGATTCTACATGGGATGCATCTTGATCCGAAAATGCCCTGACCATAAATAATTGACCGACTTTTTCTTCCAATGTCATTTTTTCATAGACATCGTCAACCCAGTCCTGTTGCATTGAAGAGTCGTAGGATTGAAGCGGGTTTGTTCCATTTTGAGAGAAACCAAACAAAGGGAGCAGAACAAAAGATATGAGGGAAATATATAATCTCATTAATGTTGTTTTCTTTATATACTTAAAAACCATGCCAATTTACATTTTTTCCTTTCAACAATAAAAGGCATGTTTAATAGATTTAAGCACAATTAATCAACGTCTATTTCAGGAAACGATTGTGCCAACTTTCGGAAGCTGGGACTTCCCAATTATTCTTGTATTCGGCTAAGTTGGTAACCAGGTTATTGAAGACAATCGTATTTTTGGAAACAGCCTTTTGTTTGGCCATCTTCCTGAAATCTTTTAAAGCCTTGTATGCAATGAATTCACCTTGCTTATAGGAAACATTCATCTTATCCAGTAGGTCAATGTCGTATTCTTTTTCTAGTCCCTGGATAAAATTAACTGAAGCATCGATCGAACATCCTGATGCTGAAGTTTCATCTTCATCCAAAGCTATAACAATGAATCTCTTATATTTTATTTCATAGCCAGCCTTAAGATTACTGCCATGAGCTGTCCATTGGCCAAGAAACTGCTTGGTTTTTCCTGAGACCTCTTCAAGTTCTTTTTCAGATAATGAGCGGTTGGCTTGGTATATCCAAACTCTTGAAGAATCAGGTAACTTATCGAAATCTACTACCATTAATCAACTTTTTTATTTCGAATGAATTTAAAATAATATTTAACCGCGCCAATTCCAGAAAAGGTTACGAAAATTATTATGAAGTAAATCGGTTCAACTGGCTTTTTTGAAATATAGAAAAGCACAAACATAATAGCTGTCCAGATCACGCCATTTATAATAGCTGCTTTAAGCATAATCAAATATCATCAGCATTGGCAATTAGCTCAGCTACATCCATGACTTTTATATCACTTTCCTTTTCCTTGGCTTTAACACCATCAGTCATCATGGTGTTACAGAAAGGACATCCTGCCGCAATGATATCAGGTTTAGTATCCAAGGCCTGTTCAGTTCGCTCGATATTCACGTCCTTATCTCCTTTCTCAGGTTCCTTGAACATTTGAGCACCACCAGCACCACAACACAGTCCATTTTTTTTGCATTTGCGCATCTCAATGAGTTCCGCTTCTAACTTCTTGATAAGATCTCTTGGAGCTTCATAAACGTTATTTGCCCTACCTAAATAACAAGGGTCATGAAAAGTGATGCGCTTCCCCTTGAATTTACCTCCTTCTATTGTTAATCTGCCATCATCAAGCAAGGACTTCAAGAATTGAGTATGATGTAAAACTTCATAGTCACCGCCAAGTTCCGGATATTCATTCTTTATGGTATTGAAACAATGCGGACAGGCCGTAACGATTTTCTTGATTTCATAAGCGTTCATTACTTCGATATTGGTAACTGCTTGCATCTGGAACAGGAACTCGTTTCCGGATCTTTTTGCTGGGTCACCTGTACAGCTTTCTTCAGTGCCTAGAACAGCGAATTCTACGTTGGCCTTATTCAAAAGCTTGACAAAGGCCTTTGTGATCTTCTTAGCGCGATCATCAAAGCTACCAGAACAACCAACCCAAAACAATACTTCGGGTTGCTTTCCTTGAGCCATGAATTCGGCCATTGTTGGTACTTTAAGTAATTCGCTCATAAGGATCTAGAAATTAGTCATTCTTACCATCATCGAAAACTTGTATGGTTACATTCTTTTCAACAAGATCCGTAAATTGACCTCTGTATCGTGTAGCTTTTACAAGGTGATTGTCTATCCAATGATAATTTCCGCCTCTCGGCTTGCCCATTAATAGGCTATGGTATTTGAAACCGTGTTTCTTAAGCCAAATCTCGGTGTACTCGCGGTGATCCTCTGTCCTTGAGGTAAAGAAACAAATAATATGCCCTTGATCATACCATTTATTCAACGTGGCCAAGGCATCAGGATATAATTCGGCTGTAAGCATACGCTCTGGTTCTTCATTTGGGATATCATCGCAAATGGTGCCATCAATATCTATTAGGTAATTCTTGATGTTATCCGGTAAAACAGGGCTAATATGTTCTCCAGCTTCTACTTTGTCATGCAACAATTTTTCAACGTCGTCTTTATTCATTTTTCAGGTTTTTAAAATCTTCTTTAGAAATTCTTATTAATATGGTTAATTTTCTTACTCCTTTTAATAGTCGGTTTTCTGGTAAATTACGTTCGAGATAAGCTCTTCGCCATCCCTCGTGTTCCAAGTACTTTAATTGACCTTCATCACAATAATCGCAAAATACTTTTCGTACGCTAATATCCTTGGTTCTGCCATCTTCATATTTAATATCAGCATAGAGTTTTATTTGTAATGAATCCTTTGCATAGCCTTTTTGTCCAATGCATTGCATTGAACCCATTAAAAAGACAAGTATTAAAATCCATTTCATGATAACATCTATTCATTCTTCCAGTTCAATCTATCCATTTGGTTATATGGCCAAGGCGCTCCGTTATTCTCGATATTGGTCATCATGTTATTCAACTCCACTGGTGCAGCAGATTTCTCCATGACCAAATAACGTCTCATGTCCATGATTATCGATAACGGATCAATACTTACTGGACATGCCTCTACACAGGCATTGCATGAGGTACATGCCCAAAGCTCTTCCCTAGTAATGAAATCGTCCAGAAGTTGTTTACCATCATCTTTGAATTCACCATTATTGGCATCTATGTTCTTACCAACTTCCTCTAACCTATCCCTGGTGTCCATCATGATCTTACGTGGAGACAATTTCTTTCCTGTTTGGTTAGCTGGACATTCACTGGTACACCTACCGCACTCGGTACATGTGTATGCATTCAATAATTGAAGCCAATTGAGGTCCTGAACATCACTCGCGCCAAATTTAGCTGGAACCTCTGTACTTCCCGCTGCTGGTGCAGCAAATGGGTCGACATTAGGGTCCATCATCATCTTGACTTCATTGGTCACAGATTCGAGATTGTCGAATTGACCTTTTGGATTCAAACTTCCATAATACGTATTCGGAAATGCCAGTAAAATGTGCAAATGCTTGGAATAATACAAATAATTAAGGAATATCAATATGCCAATAATATGTAACCACCATGCACTTCTTTCAATGAGATGAACAGAACTCTCTGAAAGGCCTACAAACAATGGTGTAATATACTGGCTAACAATATTACCATTTCCAGAAACTTGAAAAGCATTGTCGGTAGCATTCATAATCAAGAACAGACACATGAGTACGACTTCAAAATATAGGATAATATTGGCATCGTTCTTCGGCCAGCCTTTCATTTCTGGCATTACGAATCTTTTCAGCCTAATGATATTTCGACGGATCCAAAAAAGGCCAACAGCGCCTAGAACTAACAAGGCAAGAATTTCAAAAGAACCGATCAAGACACCGTAAAGTGAACCTATGCCTGAGAAGATTCGGTGCGTACCCAACAGACCATCGATGATAATTTCAAGGACTTCAATATTTATTATTATAAATCCGAGATAGACTATAATGTGCAGTAATCCTGCAATAGGACGACGTACCATTTTACTCTGGCCAAGGGCTATCAAGGCCATATTCTTCCAACGTTGCCCTTTATTATCCCTCACATGCTTTTCTTGCCCTAAATTGATATTACGAACAAGCTTTCTTACGTTCCTTACGAAATATCCAATTCCAAAGAATAGGACAATTGCAAATATTATATTAGGAAGGTAAGTCATTTGGTAGGTTAGTCTTTGCTCTTTATTTCATTGCCCTCAGCATCATATTGCTTTGGTTTTTTGCCGAACAGGGAGAAATGAACATATCTTTTTGGATTTAGCTTCATATCTTCCAATAATTGTTCAAGCTGTTTGGAGGCTCCCTCTAAGTTATTATAGAGTTTTTCATCCTTTAATAGTTTTCCCATAGATCCTTCTCCGCTTTCAATACTGCTCAATACCTCATTGAAGTTATTGACTGTTGCCTGAAGCTCTGTAATGGTCTTCTTGAGATCTGCTTCAACAAGTGAACCAGACAAGTTTGAGAGATCCGAGGAGACCTTGTCTACATTCGTAAGTGTATTGTCCAGTTTTTCTTTATTGTCTGTAATGAGCGAATTCATGGAATCTGCCATGCTATTGAACGATCCAATAGTAGAATTCAATTTAGAAACGCTGCTCTTCAAGTTAGCTTTTGTATTCGCATCAAAAATATCATTGATATTCGTAAGAACCGAATCAGCACTTACCAGCATGATTTCCATTTTCTCTTGGAGAGGATTCAATTTTTCATTCACCAAATCAGTTAGGCCTCCTTTTACTGTGCCTTTGAGATAGGCACCTGATTCTGCAACTCCTGAATTGTCGAATTTTGGTACGATAGCAATAGATTTGCCGCCAATAAGCCCTGCTTCATAAAGTTGAGCTTCACTGTTCTTGGAGAATGTAAAATCTTTGGTAATATTCATTGTAACCAATAGTTTACCTGAATCATCACTGAAATCTATCTTTTGAACCGTTCCGACATTAAGTCCGTTAATAGTAACTGGAGTTGATGGTGATAGGCCTTCTACATTATCGTAAATAGCAAAATAAGTACGGTCGGAGTTTAATAAATTCTTGCCTTTTAAGTAGTTATAGCCGAAAATAAACAATGCTATTCCCGCAATTACCAATAGTGCAGTTTTTACTTCTCTTGAGATTTTCAATAGGTTACTATTAGATTAATGACAAAATTAGGAATAAAATTCAAAAGATAGGTTCTAATTTGATTCCGATTTCAAGGCTTCTTGTAAGCTTATTTTTTGCCCGTCCTTAAAAGCGACAATAAAACATTTTTGATACCCTTTATTTTCTGCATCTGCCTTTAATTCCTTGACCTTGGCATAATTTGAAGTATTACCATAAAAGTATTTATAGAGATTACCGGATTTTGTTCTCGATATATCCTTAAGGCCATTGAAATTATAAGATTTAGGCTCTAGTGCCCTAGTACTTGCTGCAATTTGAACCTTGAAGATAATATCCTTGAAGTCGAGTTCGTTACCGGCTTCTTCATTTTGCAAGGGTTCCTGTGAATCATCTATCAAGAATTCATCCTCTTGATATAGGTTATTCTTGTAATCCAAGATAGCTCTAGCGATAGAATGGGCCAATTTGTTCTGGCCAGACCTGGAATTAAGGTATGCTCCTTCTTTTTTGTTAGTGATGAATCCAGTTTCAACAAGGATGCTTGGCATAACAGTTTGATGCAGTACCACAAAACCCGCCTGTTTAACACCTCTATCTTTTCTTTTGAGTTGTTTAGTGAAACTTTCTTGCACTAAACTTGCCAATAAAATGCTTTGATCTAGATATTCTTCTTGAGCCAATGTCAATCCGATGGCTGCTTCCGGAGAATTCGGGTCAAAACCTGCATAGTTCTTTTCATAATCTTCCTCAAGGAAAATTACGGAGTTCTCAGCTTTGGCGACCTCAAAATTCGTTTGGTTTCTATGAATTCCCAAAACATAGGTCTCAGCTCCATATGCTTGTGTGTGATGCGCGTTACAATGCACTGAAACAAAAAGGTCAGCGTTGGCCTTATTGGCAATTGCACCTCGTTGCTTCAATCCAATGAATTTATCGCTTTTCCTTGTGTAAACCACTTTGATGCCAGGCACTTTGGACAATTCCTTGCCGATGCCAAGAACAATATTCAAGGCAACATCTTTTTCCTTGTACCCGTATTTAGATGGCTTTCCAGGATCCTTGCCGCCATGTCCCGCATCAAGCACGACAATAAATTCATTAGCTTGAAACAATGTATTTCTTAACGAAGAAAATGAGGACAACGTTAATAAAACCAAAAAAGATACTATAAGAGAATTAGCGTACGTTTGCATAGTATTAAAACGGCTTGGGTTATGGTTTATTTTCAAATTTCCTTTTTATGCGAATTGTCATTCGTTCACAAAAAATCTATGTAATTTTGGGAATTCAAAAACCGAGCCATACTTTTACAAAAATACATTTAAAAGCGTTGCGAACAGATACCACACAATTACTTTTTGTTCTAAGTTTTACAGTGTTTATGAACACTTTTGGCTACGCTCAAGACATCCCTAAAACTGGTCTAACCGTTCCACCCGATCAAGTAAAAGACACTATTGCTGTTCCTATGGTAAAAGTTGCTGAACTTCCTATTAATGAGAAAGTACAAGATACTGTTAAGCAGGATTCGGTCATTCCGGAACAGGAATTCTTGACAGGCAAGGTCGACTACAAAGCAACGGATTATGTTACAATTAACCAGAAAGAAGAAAAGATCTATCTCTATAACGAGGCTCAGATCATATATGAAGATATGCAGATAAATGCTGGTATCATTGTTATAGATTACAATAAGAATGAGGTTTATGCGGGGAGAATCAAAGATTCTTTAGGTAATTTTTCTCAATTACCCATATTCAAACAAGGGACCCAAGTTGTTGAACCAGACTCAATCCGATTCAATTTCGATACAGAGAAGGCCTTGGTCTTTAATTCGCGTACAGAACAGAGTGGATTTAATATAATCGGTGATATTACAAAGAAGGAGAATGATTCTGTGGTTTTTATGTCAGGAGGGCGGTTTACGACATCTGATAATCTTGAGGATCCAGAGTATTATTTTCAGGCACGAAAGATCAAATTTGTACCTAAGAAGAAGATCGTTACTGGACTTACCAATATGGTCATTGCAGATGTACCTACGCCTATCGGACTGCCGTTTGCATTTTTTCCACTAACAGAAAAACAAACTTCTGGAGTAATCCTCCCTTCATTTGGAGAACAGAACAATAGAGGATATTTCCTGCAGAACGGGGGGTATTATTTTGCTATAAGTGATTATTTTGACCTTGCTGTACTAGGTGATTATTATACTAATGGAAGTTATGCACTTCGAAGTGAAACCAATTATGCGGTGCGATATAAATTCAGGGGTAATTTGAGTCTGCGTTATGAAAAGAACTTGAACAGTGAACGTGGATTCCCGGATTTCTCCGAATCGTCAATTTACAACATACGCTGGTCCCATGCTCAGGACACCAAGTCCAATCCTAATTCTAGGTTCTCTGCTGCGGTAAATCTTGGGAGTAGTCAATACTACCAGCAATCGATCAACCAATTGAACGTTCAGAACAGATACAACAATACCCTTTCTTCTTCTATATCGTATTCAAAGACCTTCCGCGGCGAGCCACAGGTTAATATGAGCTTAACTGCAACTCACACACAGAATTCCAATACTGACGAAATCAATATGACGTTGCCTACATTACAAGGTAGTGTAAGTAGAATGTTTCCTTTTGCTCCCAAAACGGGTAGTAAAAAAGGAATCTTACAAAACATTAATTTACAGTACAATCTTAGAGGAGAAAATCGTATAAATACAACAGAAGAAGATTTTTTCACCAAGGAAATGTTCGATAATGCAATTTCCGGATTTCAGCATTCGGTGCCAATTAGTACTAATTTCAAGGTATTAAAATACTTAAGTCTTACTGCAGGAACTAATTTTCAAGAGACTTGGGTTTTTAATACTATAGATCGTTTCTATGACTCTACAGAAAACGAAGTCGTTACGGAGTCAAAAAAAGGATTTGAAGCATTTAGGACCTATAATTTCTCGACGAGTTTGGGAACGACACTTTATGGAATGTTCGATTTTGGAAAAGACAAGAAAATTCAAGCCATTCGTCATGTGATCAGGCCATCTATTAGTTATAACATAAATCCAGCCTTCGATCAGTTCTACGATACTTATGAGGTCATTGATGCTGATGGAACGACTCGTGAAGAACAATTCACGAAATTCGAGGGATCTTTATTCGGGACACCAAGCGACCGGTATTCGAGTACCATGGGCATTTCTGTAGGTAACAACATCGAAGCTAAAGTAAAAGCCAAGGACTCTACAGAAACAGAACCAAGAAAAATAACAATTTTCAATAACTTGAATTTCTCTTCTGCCTATAATTTTGCTGCCGATTCATTAAGATGGAGCCCGATGCAAGTTAATGGTGGCACACAGCTTCTTAATGGTAAAATGAGCATTAACTTCAATGCTACATTGGATCCCTATGCATTGGACAATAACAACCGTAGAATTGATGAGTTCAACATAAATAATGGTGGAAGTCTTTTCAGGCTTACCGGAGCCAATGTAACTATGAATTATTCGTTTGACAATGAGAGTTTTTCAGGCGATACTAGGCAGGATTCTCGAAGTCAACAAGAATCCATTAGAAGCGGTGGGCGTGCTGATGATCTTTTTGGAAAGGCCCAAGATTTTGCAGACAGTCGCTTTAATGACGATGAGGATGATGACGATAAAGAAGAAAAACCAACTCAATTGTATAATTATAAGATACCTTGGAATGTAAGATTGGCTTATTCTACAACATATTCTAATTCTAGGCGGGAAAACGAAATTTCTTCGCATTCCTTGATGTTCAGTAGTAATATTGAATTGTCTCCTCGTTGGTCAGTCGGGCTTTCATCTGGATGGGATTTAAAGAATAAAGGAGTTACTCCTACCCAATTAAGGTTAGAAAGGGACCTTTTAAGCTGGAGAATGAATTTCTCGTATAATATTCCTTCAGGCCAAGCCAGGAACAATACGACTTGGTATTTTTTCATCGGTATCAAATCGGGGGTACTAAGCGATATAAAATATGATCAACGACGTCAACCGGACAGACAACTTTAAAAGAAAACTCTTATGAAACAAATAATTACAACTAATAATGCTCCTGCACCAATAGGTCCATATAATCAAGCTGTTCTTTTTAAAGATACGCTATATATGTCTGGGCAAGTGGCTTTCAATCCAGAAACCATGGAATTGGTTTTAGATGACATTCCTTCAGAAACCCATCAGGTCATGGCCAATTTAAAAGCTGTACTTGAAGCAGCGAACATGACATTCGAGAATGTTGTAAAAACAACAATTTTCCTAAGTGATATGAATAATTTCAATCAAGTAAATGAGGTTTATGGTAGTTATCTTAATGAAGCTACAGCACCTGCAAGGGAAACGGTTCAAGTAGCCAAGTTGCCTAGAAATGTCAATGTAGAAATAAGTATGATTGCCGTAAAATAATACTTAATTCATTGTTTTCTTGAGATTTCGGATATGGTAATCTACTAGTTTGTCTATTGGCCTTCGTACAAAATTACCTATAGTAAAACCTTCTTCTTTTGCAACTGTTCTAATTTCATCTTCTGCAAAAAAAGCTATGCTGCCTGCAAAATGAACAGGAACATTATCAACAACATCTTTGAATTGCATGATATAATTCCTGGTAAATAATCTAACACCTGTCTTTATAAGTTCTTTGATGTATTCAGAATCCTTATTAAGGAACATGAATTCAGCAAAATTGGCCAGATAAGCGTTTGGTTTAGGTTGTTTGTATAGATTGAATTTTATATAATCAGAATCCATATTGTACTTATCCGCAAACGACACCCTAATGTCTTCAGGCATGTGCTTGAAATAATAGTCTCGTATCAACTGTCTGCCATAATAATTCCCGCTCGCGTCATCCATCAAAGAATAACCTAAAGAAGTAACACGTTGAAAGAGGTTCTTACCGTCAAAATAACTACAGTTTGAACCAGTTCCTAGTATACAGACTATAGCCGCTTGATCATCGTGGTCCACTGTTCCACGTACTGCAGCCATGGTGTCTTCATTCACTTCTATATGTGCATTTGGGAATATTTCCAGAAGGACAGAATACAGTAAGAGTCTCGGCCTTTCAGTACCACATCCTGCCCCATAGAAAAATATGTGGGTCACTTTATCACTGTTCTCTAGTAATAAATTGCTTTTCCTTATTGTCCTGAAGAGCTTCTTTTCTGAGAGAATAGCAGGATTCAGGCCTTTTGTGCGAATCTTTTCCAATAATTGGTCACCATTTTCATCAACGGCAATCCAATCTGATTTGGTAGAACCACTATCAACAATAAGGATCATATGTGTGAGTTAAAGATTAAAGTGAATTTACATGCTGTGCAAGATCCACTAACTTATTAGAGTACCCAAATTCATTATCGTACCATGCCACTAATTTAAAGAACTTAGAATTAAGTTCGATTCCTGCACCAGCATCAAAAATGCTAGTCCTTGCATCACTAACGAAATCCTGTGAGACAACAGCCTCATTTGTATATCCTAAAACACCTTTCATTTCTCCATTAGCGGCATTCTGGAATGCCTTCTTGATTTCTTCATAGGATGTCTCTTGCTTAGTCCTAACAGTAAGGTCTACTACCGAAACATCTACAGTTGGAACCCTGAATGCCATACCAGTAAGCTTACCATCAAGCTTTGGAATAACCTTACCAACAGCTTTTGCTGCGCCAGTGGTTGAAGGAATAATGTTATTGAGAGCCGATCGACCTAAGCGATAATTCTTCTTGGATGGCGCATCTACGGTATATTGGGTCGAGGTTGCAGCATGAATGGTTGTCATCAAGGCCTCTTCGATTCCAAAATTGTCATCTAGTACCTTAGCAACAGGTGCCAGACAGTTCGTAGTACATGAAGCGTTAGAAACTATATTATCTGAAGCCTTGACTTCATGATGGTTCACACCCATTACGAACATTGGTACGTCTTTACTTGGAGCGGAAATAACAACTTTCTTTGCTCCTGCTTGTATATGATAGTCTGCTGTTTCAAGCGTGGTGAAAATTCCAGTACATTCAGCAACAACATCTACTCCTACTTCATCCCATTTAAGAGTCTTCGGATCACGTTCTGCAGTCACTCTAATTGTTTTGCCATCTACAACTAAATTTCCATCTTTGACCTGGATGTTTCCATCGAAGCGACCATGTACAGAATCGTACTCCAATAAATATGCTAAATGGTCTACATCAAGTAAGTCGTTTATTGCGACAACATCCACGTCATCTCTTTTCACAGTTGCCCTGAATACTATTCTACCTATTCTTCCAAATCCGTTTATTCCAATTTTTAAATTTGCCATTATATTAATTTTCTTGTTATGTGCTCATTATATCTGATACACGTATTAATTCCTTGTTTATTTTTGATTGTCCTTTTATTGCGTTTTCTAGAGGTGTAAGCTTGATCTTATCATCCATTAATCCAACCATATAATTAGATTTTCCATCAAGTAGGCTTTCTACGGCCTTTACACCCATTCGGCTTGCCAAAACACGATCAAAACACGAAGGGTTTCCACCACGTTGCATATGGCCAAGTACAGAGACACGAACTTCATATTCCGTCATATGCTCATCAACATAGTCCTTAAGTTCAAATACACTCTTTCCTATTTTATCACCTTCTGCAACAACAACGATACTTGAAGATTTACCGGATTTCTTGCTTCGTCTTAATGAATCGACCAGTCTTTCCAAACCTAGATTCTCTTCTGGTATTAGAATTTCCTCAGCTCCTGCTCCAACTCCTGTATTGAGAGCAATATGGCCAGCATCACGGCCCATTACCTCGATAAAGAATAGACGATTATGAGAACTTGCCGTATCACGAATTTTATCAATGACCTCTACAACTGTATTCAAAGCGGTGTCATAGCCTAATGTATGAGAGGTTCCGAAAATATCGTTATCTATTGTTCCTGGAATACCCATGACTGGGAAGTTATGCTCTTGATTGAATATAAGTGCTCCCGTGAATGTACCATCTCCTCCAACTACAACGAGGCCATCAATATTGGCTGCTTTAAGCGCTTCATATGCTTTCTTCCTGCCTTCTGCAGTTCTGAATTCTTTAGACCGTGCAGATTTAAGTATTGTTCCTCCTTTATTGATTATGCCTTTTACACCTCTAGCTGTCAAGTCCATGAAGTCTCCCTCGATCATTCCTTCATATCCTCTATAGATACCTGCGCACTCAATATCATAGTAAGCACAGGTCCTTGCCACAGACCTAATTGCAGCGTTCATTCCAGGGGAATCTCCTCCTGAGGTCATAACCCCGATTTTATTGATTCTTGTAGCCATAATGACGTGCGAATAGAAGTGTAAAAATACTAAAGATTACAAAGTTAAATATTGCAATAGTCATATTTCTACTAAAACGTTTTCGAATTGAATCATTAGAATAAAGCCAATTAAAAAGCAATGATTCCGCTAGGAAATTAATTGTTTCCCGTAGATTTATTCTTGAAGGTCATGAAGCTTGGAAGTTTCGGAGCTGTTTCCTCAGTTGTAATTTCTTCAATTTGAGGCTCTTTCTCCTTTTTACCTTTGAAAACCTTCTCTATAAGTTCCTTAAATGTGTCGAAGTCCACATTATATGCGATTCCTAATCCTTGTGTATAGCCAATTTCTTCTCCAAAATTACGAATGCTATTCTCTCGATTGAACATCTTCATTGTCAGGCTTCCTTCCTCATTCAAAAGAAAATCTATTTGCACATCACCGGCGATTACCGTTTCACTAACGCCACCGATTGGCACACCTACCTTACCATTGATTAATACTCGGTCTGATAATTTCGTTGATAAGGTAACCCCTAACCTATCATCTGTTTGATACTCTGGATTGTTCTCTCCTAGCTTGTAATCCAATCCCACCTGGAATTTACTATCACTATCGGAAAATATACTATTGATCAGGCTTGATGCTCGCTCGGATAAGGTACCGTAAAGAGCTTCCTGATTTAATCTAAGGTCACTCATAAAAGCACCTGTCGTAACAACAGATAGGGCTTGAAATTCCCTGCTTTCATTATCATCTAGCCTATATTCGAGCTCAGATTTAATGGCTGAGCTTACATTTGGGAATTTAATGTCGAAAATTGGATCTGGTTTTTCGAGTACACCTGTAAGATTAATTCCGACCTCTACGGGGATACTTCTGTTAATGGGCGTATCAAGGAGTACAGATGGATTTGCTTGGGTTAGATACAATGCCACAAGATCAACTTGCGCCTGCAGTGGTTCACCATCCCAAGATAATGTTCCTCCTGGCTGTACAATAAATTCTTTCTGGACCAGACCACCGTATATAAAATTGTAGACTCCCTCGAATACTGCGATATCGCCGTACATATTGAATTTTCCATTCGTGTTGATCTCTACAAGAAGGTTACCCTCTCCTCGACCTCTGATAGAACTCCCAGAATTCTTGTCAATAACGATTTCTACCAAGGCATCTTGGGTAATGTCAAGATCAAAATTAAGTTCAACACCTGTAATTTCCCTAAGCTCTCTAGTTTCTCCAGTTAATCGAGCCAATTTTTCCTCTGGGCTCAAGAAATGAATAAATGAATTATCACCAAAAGACTCAGAGTCATTGAGTGGAATCTTGAAAACCGTTCCTTCTTTGG
>JABDMQ010000120.1 GCA_013001365.1 Flavobacteriaceae bacterium | reverse complement strand
AAAGTTTATTATAGTTACATTGACAATAAGTACGATAATTGCAGTTATCATGGCCCTGGCTGAGAACACTAATCCTATTTCATTAACACAGTTCTTGCCAAGTGGCTCAATAGAAATAGGCTTCCTTATAGCATTTATGGGGTGGATGCCAGCTCCTTTGGATATTTCTGTTTGGCATTCGTTATGGGCCATTGAGAAGAAAAAAGACGAAGGTGAATTTTCACCAAAAACGGCATTGTTTGATTTTAATGTTGGTTATTTTGGAACTGTAATTCTAGGAATTGGCTTTGTTAGCCTTGGTGCTTTGGTCATGTACAATAGTGGTGAAACTTTTGGGACAGCGGCAAGCGTTTTTTCGAATCAATTAATTGAGATGTATACGTCAAGCCTAGGAAATTGGTCATATATCATTATTGGAATTGCTGCCTTCACAACCATGTTCAGTACAACTTTGACAACATTGGATGTATCACCAAGAGCCATGAATCAATCAATTGAGTTATTAACGAATAGTGTTCGAAAGTCAGGTTATTTAGTTTGGATTATAATACTAGCGGTAGGAACTATATTCATATTCTTTTATTTTGGTTCTAGCATGGCATTACTGGTAAAAATAGCAACCATCCTATCGTTTCTAACAGCCCCATTTTACGCAATTATTAATTACAGGTTAATTTCCAGCTCCAACACTCCTAAAGACTGGCGTCCAACAAAATTCATGCATGTTTGGAGTTGGCTGGGGATATTTTTCCTCATAGGCTTCAGCATATGGTACCTAACAATTTTATAGGTTCATATTAATGTATACTTCGTATCTTTGCCGTTCATTATGAAAACTGAAACTGCATCAAACATTCTACCCGAACGTAAGGCAAAGCCAAAATGGTTGCGTGTCAAGCTTCCAACAGGAAAAAAGTACACTGAACTAAGAGGCCTTGTCGATAAATACCAATTAAATACCATTTGTACCTCAGGTAGTTGTCCCAACATGGGAGAATGTTGGGGAGAGGGAACTGCAACGTTCATGATTCTGGGTAACATCTGTACGCGATCTTGTGGTTTTTGCGGCGTTAAAACCGGCCGACCTGAACAACTGGATTGGGATGAACCTGAAAAAGTAGCGCGTTCCATCAAGATAATGGGGATTAAGCATGCGGTATTGACCTCGGTTGATAGGGATGACCTTAAGGACATGGGAAGTATCATGTGGGCTGAAACCGTTAAGGCGGTTAGACGCATGAACCCAGAAACAACAATGGAAACCTTGATTCCTGATTTTCAAGGTATAGAAAACCATATAGATAGGATTATTGCTGTCAATCCAGAAGTTATTTCACATAATATAGAAACTGTCAAAAGGTTGACCCGAGAAGTCCGTATCCAAGCTAAATACGAGCGGAGCTTAGGAGTTCTTGAATACCTTAAAAATCAAGGGCAAAGGCGAACAAAATCAGGAATTATGCTCGGTTTGGGAGAACAGCGGGATGAAGTGATTCAAACCATGAAGGACCTTCGAAATGCCCAAGTAGATGTTGTTACGATTGGTCAGTATCTACAACCTAGTAAAAAACACCTACCTGTCAAGCAATTCATCACGCCAGACCAGTTTGCTGAATACAAGAGCATTGGTCTAAACCTTGGATTTCGTCATGTTGAGAGCAGTGCTTTGGTTCGATCTTCTTATAAAGCACAAAAACACATAGATTAATTACCTTTTCTTTTCCCTTAAAATTCCCAATAGAATATTTTACCTTACAATTTCGTGATCTTTTGGGAGAAATAATTATCCTGAAAACTAATTTTATGGACATTAGTTGACTTATGAAGACATGGTTTTTTAATTAAACCATTTATTATCCAAATCATCAGATAAGGTAGAAAAATTGACTTTTTGTGCATTTTATCGAATAAATAGTTATATTTGTCGATATACTATGGTTATGATGTCCCGAATCATCTACATAACAATTGCGATTTCTTTACTGTTTTCGCCCATATCGATTGCGCAAAATGCAACCGATATTGAGGGCATTAAAAACACCATTAACGAAACTATCATTCTTGCCGACTTGGATGCTAAGAGAGGCAATTACTACATAGCAGAAACCAATCTTCTTGATGTACTAAAAAAGGCCGAAGACATCCAGGAGCATAGAACCATGGGTATCATTTACATTAAATTGGCCAAACTTAAATATGCCCTGGAAGAACCTGACAAGGCGTTGTCTTTTCTGGCCAAAGCAGCTGAAAAACAACGAATTACCAATGACAATGTAAATCTTGCAGAAACATTCAATACCTATGGCTTGGTATATGCCAACAAGAAAAAAGACTATGAAGCTGCTATTGGGCGATACGAAATGGCTAAGAAATATGCCGAGGATGAAGGCATTGATGCGTTCATACCCATAGTCATTCTTAATAAGGCATTGGCTCATATTGAGTTAAAAGAATTCAAGACTGCGAATGATCTTTTAGAAAAATCCATAGTACTGGCAAAAAATCATAAACTCAACGAAACGCTGAGTTCTGCCTTGATTAATAATAGTCAAACCCTACTTGAGTTAAATAGGCCTGAAAAAGCTATTAGTCAAGCACAAGAAGGATTAAAAATCTCTGAGGAAAAAGGTTATTCGTATACTAAGAGTCAAGGGTATTTGATAATGAGCAAGATCTACGACAAGATAGATCAGCCTAAAAAAGCTTATGAATATCTCGAAAAGCATCTTCATATTACCGATTCCATTCTTGAAATTAAACGTGAGAATCTCGAAGCTGACGATGGCGCAAGATTAAATACAGATGAAGACCTTTCGGCTGTTAATAAGCAACATGCGGAAGAATTAAAAAAATTACAAGAAGCAAATGAATTAAGTCGACTTACCACCATACTTAGTATCGCGTTAATAACCATTCTGTCTTTATTGACTTTGTCTTTGTACAAGAACAACAACATAAGGCTGAAGACGAATAATATGTTGCACAAAAAGAACGACGAATTAATAAAAGCCAAGGAAAAAGCAGAACTGGCCTCTCGTACTAAAGCCAATTTCCTTTCTACGGTTACTCATGAGCTTCGAACTCCACTTTATGCTGTGACTGGTTTGACCAATATGCTTTTGGATGAAGACCCAAAACCAGAACAAGTTCAGCATTTAAAATCGTTACGATTCTCAGGAGATTACTTGTTAACTTTTATTAATGATATTCTTCAAATAAATAAAATCGAGGCCAATAAGGTCGAAATTGAGCCAGAACTATTCAATCTTAAGACCAAGATCGAAAACGTGATCTCTGCCTTGACAAATCAGGCGAATGACAATAACATCAAGATTCACTTCGAATTTGACAAGGGCCTTCCTGAAAATTATAATGCAGATCAACTCAAGATCTCTCAGATACTGATCAACTTAATTGGTAATTCCATTAAGTTCACTAAAGACGGCGATATTTGGGTAAGGGTCTACAAAATTGATGAACAAGACGGACTATATAATATTCGATTTGAAGTTGAGGATAATGGTATAGGTATAACAAAGGAGAAGCAAGAACATATGTTCGAGAGTTTCTCACAAGGTTCTATTCAGATCAATAGAAAATATGGCGGAACTGGATTAGGTCTTTCCATTGTTAAAGGTCTTATGGACATTCTTAAGGGTAAGATCTATTTGACCAGTGAACTTGGCAAGGGAACTACATTTTATTTTGAATTGCCTCTCGAGCATTCAACAGAGGTCATCAAATCACAGAAAACCGAATACTTCAAGGATGTTAGTGAGTTAGAATTAAGCAACATCAAGATTTTAGTTGTCGAAGACAACAAGATCAATCAAATGATCACGAAGAAAATCCTTAACAAAATGGGACTGAATTGTGAAGTGGTCGATAATGGTGAATCTGCGGTTGAAAAGGTGAAATCAGTTGATTATGATGTCGTGTTAATGGATATTCACATGCCAGGCATAAGCGGCCTCGAGGCAACCAAACGTATTCGAAGCTTCAACAAGGAATTAACGATTTTTGCATTGACTGCGGTTACCATCGAAGACAAAATGCATGAATTTGACGAAGCAGGTTTTGATGATATAATCTCAAAGCCATTCAAGCAAGTGGACTTCGAGAAAAAGCTTTATAACGCTCTAATAGGCGATAAAGCTAATGCTTCTTAAAATCGCTTACAAAATCCTTTAACTTTTTATCAAATTCTTTAGGCTTGTCCAATTCGATCTTAATTGGCAAATAGTATAATTTTGATGGATCGATATGATCTTTTAGTCTCATATAGTCTTTTTCGGTAGTCAGTATAATATCTTTTTTCTTTAGATTCTCGATTTCAGATTCACCAAATTCATGGTGGTCCTTGAATTGTAAATGATCGAATTTCAATTGTTTGCTCTTCAAGTATTTTACTAAAGCAGAAGGATTCGCAATTCCCGTGACCAAAGTAAAAGTTGGTTCATCCACCATTTTCGAAGGTAATTCGTCATAACTGATCCAACTGAAAAAAACCTTTTGATGCTGCTTTGGTCTAATCTTTTCAATGATTTCCATTTTTTCAGATTCAGGAATATCAATTGGGCATTTCGTTACAACAATAATATCCGCTCGCTTAGCACCTGATCTAGGCTCTCGAAGATTCCCTGTTGGCAGGACATAATCAGAGTAATAAGGATTTGAGTAAGTTGTTAAAAGAACGTTCAACCCAGCCTGCACCTTTCGATGTTGAAAAGCATCATCGAGAATAATCCCCTCCACATTGCCTTTCATCAATTCTGTAATGCCATTGCATCTATCTGCATCAACCGCGACGGTTATATCATCAAATTTTTCATGGAATTGCATAGGTTCATCACCTATGGTCTGTGCCGATGCATGGTCATCTGCTTTGATGAATCCTTTGGTCTTGCGCTTGTATCCTCTACTTAGTGTAGCTGTCCTAAATTCACTTTTCAATAAATCGACAATATATTCTACCATTGGTGTCTTGCCAGTTCCACCTACACTTAAATTACCTACACAAATAATAGGTACATCAAATTTTCGTGACTCAATAAATCCAAGGTCATACAACTTGTTGCGCAGCCAACTCATAGTGTAATAGGCTGGAATGAACGGAAAGGATATTTTTCGCAACAACTTCACGTCACGAAAGTAAATATTTTATCTTTGAATTAAAGAAAAATCATGACCATACAAGATGTCATTGAACATTTAGAAGAACTCGCACCATTAGCGTATGCTGAAGATTTTGACAACGTCGGGCTATTAGTTGGGGAGGCAAACACTAAAGTAAGTGGAGTCTTGGTGACCCTAGACACCCTCGAAAGCATTATCGACGAAGCTATTGAGAACAATTGCAATCTCATCGTTAGCTTCCATCCTATCATTTTCTCAGGTTTGAAAAAATTGACTGGCAGTTCATATGTCGAACGAGTTGTCATGAAAGCATTGAGAAACGATATTGCCATTTTTGCTGTACATACAGCATTAGATAATTCCTGGAATGGCGTGAACGATATGATCTGTGATCAACTTGGACTGATCAACCGAAAAATCCTTATCCCTCAAAGCGAAACAATTAAAAAACTAACGACTTA
>JABDMQ010000105.1 GCA_013001365.1 Flavobacteriaceae bacterium | reverse complement strand
ATGCAGATGTACCTTCAAAAAGGATTTTATGGTGGCAAACGTTACTTTAAGTCGGAGACCTTGGATAAATTCAATAAATGTTATTATTGCGATAACGACAATAGGCGAGGAATAGGATTTGACAAACCACAATTAGGCGATGAAGGCCCGACATGTGGTTGCATATCCATGACAAGTTTTGGGCATTCTGGATTTACCGGAACTTATGCTTGGGCTGACCCAGAAGAAGAAATAGTTTACGTATTTTTATCCAATCGGACCTATCCA
The DNA here is from genome assembly GCA_013001365.1 of Flavobacteriaceae bacterium. Classification (GTDB taxonomy): domain Bacteria; phylum Bacteroidota; class Bacteroidia; order Flavobacteriales; family Flavobacteriaceae; genus JABABD01. Next base: position 11,603 of record JABDMQ010000105.1, on the reverse strand, counting down.
GATGCAACCAATAACCGATTGTTGCATGAAAGTGTCAGAACCGAAATACAGAGATTAATCTACGAAGCGATCATTGAATGAAAATAGGAATAGTTTGTTATCCCACTTTTGGAGGTAGTGGTGTTGTTGCCACAGAACTGGGGTTGGCGCTTTCAAAGCATGGCCATGAAGTTCATTTCATTACCTACAAGCAACCCGTAAGGTTAGAATTAGTTAGTCATGATGTGCATTTTCATGAAGTCAATGTCTCTGAGTACCCACTTTTCCATTATCAACCTTACGAGTTAGCTTTATCAAGTAAACTTGTTGATATGGTAAAAGTCCATGGTATTGAGCTTCTCCACGTTCATTATGCAATACCTCATGCCTATGCAGCCTATATGGCCAGAAAAATGCTTCAGGAAGAAGGGATTTATGTGCCAATTGTAACAACATTGCACGGGACCGATATAACTCTTGTCGGCAGCCATCCAAATTATAAGACTGCAGTTGAGTTCAGCATCAATAAATCAGATGCAGTGACGTCTGTATCAGAAAGCCTTAAAAAGGATACATTACGCTTATTCGATATCGAAAATGAGATAAATGTCATTCCGAATTTCATAGATATGGAAAAGCATGAATATTCATTTACTGACTGTCAGCGAGATATGATGGCTTCTGAAGATGAAATGATACTGACACATATCAGTAATTTTAGACCAGTAAAAAGAATATTGGATATCATTCATGTCTTCAATGGTGTCCAAAAACAATTTCCTGCCAAACTCATGATGGTTGGTGAAGGTCCAGAAAAAGAACAGGCAGAATTATTGTGTGAAGAATTAGGGATAGAAGAAAAAGTGATTTTCTTTGGCAATAGTGGCGAAATAGACAAGATCCTTTGTTTTTCCGATCTTTTCCTTTTGCCTTCTGAGACTGAAAGTTTTGGTCTAGCTGCATTGGAAGCCATGGCTTCAGGAGTTCCGGTTATATCAAGTAATACCGGAGGAATTCCAGAAGTTAATATTCAAGGTGTTTCTGGTTACATGAGTGAAGTAGGAGACATTGATGACATGGTCAGCAATGCGATTTATATTTTAAGCGATCCAGAACGATTGCAGGAGTTCAAACAAAATGCGAAAAATGAGGCCAAAAAGTTTGCGATAGATAAGATCGTCCCACAATATGAGGCGATTTATGAGCAAACCTTTACAAAGTGTATGACTCATTAAAAATAACATCATGAAATTTATAGTATCCGTAATCCTTCCTTTGACATTCGCCTTATCTTGTGGTAATTCCAAAGAAGCATTGAAGAATGAAGGCTCTCAAGAAAAGCCAGCAATGACGAAGGAAATATCCAAAGAAACTGAACAGGAATCCCAGGATTATTTTGTGATTCTACAGGAAGCCTATGGTGGCCTTGAAAAAGAGGAGAATCGCGTCATTACAAATAATAAGGAGCTACATGAGGCTTACGGTATCATCAACAGGTTTCGACGTCCTGGGTTACCAGTGCCAGAAATCGATTTCGAGAAATACAATGTTGTTGCCATTTTCCTTGGAGAAAGAAGTTCTGGAGGTTATTCGGCAGAAATTTCATCTATTTCTTCAGTTAAGAATGATTTAGTCATCAATGTTAAGGAAAATCGACCAAATCCGGATGAAAATCAGGTTACTGCAATTTGTCAACCGTTTTGCTTCGTGAAAATCCCGAAACCAGATAGTAAGCAAGCCATCGTCTTCCGAAAGAACTGAAAACAAGAAAAGCACCCAAAAGGGTGCTTTTTTATTTATTACTTTTATTTACTAGAACTGATATCTTATACCAAGAGCAATATCAAAATCTAGGTCATCATTATTATAAATATCATCTCCGAAACCAATTTCCGGTCTGAAATCCAATGATAATAAAAGAGGGAAATCAAAATTATACTCGATTCCAATATCACCGGCAACGAATAAAAAGCTAGTGCTATCGTCAATTCCTGGCCCTAAGTTATCATAACTAAATGCCGCAAAACCACCACCAACACCGGCATACCAATTGAAGCTTCCGTCCAATTGCCAAACCCATTGATAGAGCCCTGCTAATTTAACACCATCGTAATTCTTGCCATCTCGCCATCCAAGATCCAATTCCAACCGATTCGTGTCAGTTAAGGCTCTTTGGTATGAAACTTCAGCTCCAAGGCCATCGCTATCACCTAACCTAAGACCAATAGCATTAGGAGAGATTGATTGAGCTGATACAGAAAGTGTGATTCCGACTAGTGCAATGCTTAATACAATTAATTTTTTCATGTGATTAATGTTTTCAAGTTTTATACAAACCGTAAAATTAAAATTTTAACATTTTCATTAGTTAAATTATAACGATAAACTTTTGTTAATATTGGTATAGAAACTCTAAATTTAGGCATGGTTATAACAGAAGCATTGACTGATCTTCAACATCGCATGATGGGTGAGCTTTTGTTCGATGACCTGCATAAGGCCATATACGCCACTGATGCCTCTGTCTATCGAAAATTACCAATTGCGGTAGCTTACCCAAGAAATGAAGAGGACATCAAAACACTTATTCATTTTGCACACCAACAGAAGACCTCATTAATCCCACGCACAGCAGGAACTTCTTTGGCAGGACAATGTGTAGGAGAAGGTATTGTCGTAGATGTTTCAAGACATTTTACAAGGATTATTGATATCGATGAAAAAAATAAGACAGTCACCGTTCAGCCTGGGGTTATTCGTGATGAACTGAATGATTATCTCAAACCATTTGGTTTGTTCTTTGGCCCAAATACTTCAACTTCCAACCGCTGTATGATCGGCGGAATGGTTGGTAATAATTCATCAGGAACAACCTCAATAAAATATGGTGTCACTCGAGATAAGGTCATTAAACTTCGAACTCTTTTAAGTGATGGATCAATAGCAGAATTCCAGCCTATAAGCGTTAATGAATTCAAAGCTAAAAAAGCCATTAATAATCTGGAAGGCCATATTTACAATGCTATTTACAAGGAATTAAATAGTAAAGAGGTTCAGAAAAACATAAACGAAAATTACCCTAAGCCTGAAATTCACAGACGAAATACCGGCTATGCCATAGATGAATTAATTCATGCTAACGTGTTCGATGGTTTTAAGGAATTCAATATGTGCGAACTGCTTACGGGTAGCGAAGGTACATTGGCATTTACTACGGAAATTACATTGAAGCTTGATAGTTTGCCTCCTTATGAAAGCATTATGGTCGCTGCTCATTTTGATTCTATTGATAAATGCCTTGAAGCGGTCGTACCCGTCATGAAACATGACCTTTTCACTTGTGAAATGATGGATAAGACCATTCTCGACTGTACAAAGGATAATAAAACTCAGCTGGAGAACCGATTCTTCATTGAGGGAGACCCAAAGGCAATACTGCTATGCGAAATAAGACGAGATACCAAGGAATCGGCAGAGGAAGACATTAAGTTTTTACTGGAGACAATTAAAAATACAGGATTAAGTTATGCACATCCAGTTCTAAAGGGAAAAGGAATTAATCGTGCCTTGGAATTAAGAAAAGCCGGACTCGGACTGCTCGCCAATATTGCTGGTGACCCTAAAGCCATAGCTTGCATTGAGGACACAGCAGTGGCATTGCCAGACCTCGCTAGATATATTGAGGAATTCAGCGAACTTATGAAAAACTATGGCCAGAATGCAGTCTATTATGCCCATGCTGGTGCTGGTGAACTGCACCTTAGACCCATTCTTAACCTTAAAAAAGCAGAAGACATTCAAGCCTTCAAAGATATAACAGGTGATGTGGCCAAATTGGTTAAGAAATATAGAGGTTCATTTAGCGGTGAGCATGGAGATGGCATCGTAAGATCAGGATTCATAGAATATATGATCGGTAGCCAGAATTACAAGATTCTTGAACGAATAAAGACCATTTTTGATCCTGAAAACATCTTTAATCCAGGAAAGATTGTTAATCCATTATCAATGGATGCCAACTTACGGTATGAAGCAAATCGAAATGAACCTGAGATTACGACCATGCTGAAGTTCGAAAAATCGATGGGAATTCTCCGCGAAGCTGAGAAATGCAATGGTTCGGGGGATTGCAGGAAACTGCCGTCAGCAGGTGGAACAATGTGCCCAAGTTATCGGGCTACTCTAAATGAGAAGGACACAACCAGGGCAAGGGCAAATGCCCTAAGGGAATACTTGACTAATAGTGAAAAAGCCAATAAATTCAACCATGATGAATTGAACCAAGTTTTTGACCTATGCATCGCTTGCAAGGCTTGTGCGAGCGAATGTCCAAGTAGCGTTGATGTTGCCAGTCTAAAGACCGAATTCGAGTACCAATATAAAACTGTCAATGGTTTCTCCAGAAGGGATAAATTCTTTGCTAATGCTACCAAATACAATAAACTGGCTAGTAAATTCCCGATTCTGGCCAATTTCTTGAACCAAAACATAATTACTTCCAGGATAATTAAAAAGTTTTATGGCATAGCCTCCAAACGAAGCATACCTAAGGTATCTGTTGCAAACTACAATAAGGTGATAGGTATTGAAACATCTAGGAATAAGGCGAATAACAAACAAGTGGTCCTTTTTATAGATGAATTTACCAATTACCTGGATTCTGATTTAGCCGTGGATTCAATAATCTTACTTCAAGAACTGGGATATAATATTACCATTATCGACCATCTTGAAAGCGCAAGAAGCTACATATCAAAAGGTTTTTTAAATGAAGCTAAAAGCCTGATTAATAGTAATATAAATTACATAACAGAAAGTATTAATTCAAGTACTAAAATTATAGGAATAGAGCCGTCTGCGATATTGACTTTAAAAGATGAATCACTCAAATTGGCTGATGATTTAGAGCAGGCAGAGCAGATTGCAGATAGGACTTTCTTGATTGACGAATTTCTTTATAAGGAAATGCAATCTGGCGTCATCAGCGAAGATCAATTCACCTCGAAAAAAGCAGCTATCAAGTTTCATGCTCATTGCCATCATAAATCCCTTGGAAATCCTGATTACACTGCTGAATTATTGACCTTGCCTAAAAACTATGATGTTGAAACGATACCTTCAGGATGCTGCGGTATGGCTGGAAGTTTTGGATATGAAAAAGAACATTATGATATAAGCATGCAAATGGGAGAATTGACATTATTCCCGGCAATACGAAATGCAAGCATGGATACTATAATTGTGGCGAATGGCACTAGCTGCAGGCATCAGATAAAAGATGGTACCCATAGAACCTCTTATCATCCTGTAACGATTTTGAAAAATGCATTACTTATTAATTAAATAGGTTGAACATGAAAACAGAATTCAAGGAAGTTCAAGAATTCCGACAATGGTGGATTTGGTTATTATTATCTCCACTTATAATATTTATCTTAATTGTAATAATCTATCAACTCATCCTAGGACATGAAATAGGGGATAAACCCATGCCGGATCTTGCCGCATGGATATTCGTTATAGTAGGCTTAAGCTTGCTCTATTTCATTTATTATCTTCAATTACGAACGACGATAAATAAGGATGGCATCTCGTTTTCCTATCGACCTGTTCTTAAGCGGAACTATAATTGGCGAGACATTGACAGAGTGGAAATAATTGACTATGGCTTCGTGGGTTACGGATTCCGTTGGTGGCCAAAACATGGTTGGATCTATAATGTAGGTGGTCGAATGGGTCTTAAGGTTCATTTAAAGAACGAGAAATTCTTCACCATAGGAACACAGAAAACCGAAGACCTAAAGATTGCCTTGAATAATTTGAAAATAGATTATTCTTCAACTGAATAAGTGCCCAATTCCTGTAATGAAGAGGCATTCAAACTTCCAGCTATTGGCAAGGTAATACCAATTTGTGAGAAGTCCTCAAGCACATATGAAATATCTGCTTCCGACCTTACCAGCCCGATATCTTCTGCATAATAGTTAGTAATGTCCAATACATCCTGAGTGTCTAATATCAATACCTCAATAATACTGCCTGGAATAACTTCGATATCCGTAGTAATGGTAAGTTCAAGAATTATCCCGGATTCTATGACATTGGTATAGTTCTCATTGTTCAAAAACATGCTTTCAGAAATAGAGCCTTGCACAGTTCTCAAGGTGTATGTTGCCGTTATTGGAAGCCCTTCAACCATTTGCTCTAGGACACCTTCAACAGTCGAAAGTGTTGTGCTTGCAGCAACACTAGTATCGTAGAACACAACGTTATTAACACCGATCTGGAAGTCTTCCAGTCCTTCAAAAGGAAAGGTCACACTGCCCGTTCCACTTAACCGGTTATCTGATGGCATTAAGCTCATTTGTGTCAATATGGTATTCATGGTGCCATTAGCTATTCCATTAACGGCCAATCCAAATAAATTGCCATTGGCAGAGGCTACATAAACGGAATCCCTAGAATTCTGTGTTTCATTAAGATCTAGATTACGATTGGTCACATCATAATTCCAAAAATTGTCCAAGGACAATGGGAAATAATCAGCTGGAGGATTTACTACTGCATTATCATCATTATCATTGTTAGAGCAGGAAGCCAAGGATACTATAAATAAAACCAGTGCACTGTAACGAAGTAAATTATTCATCTTGAATGTTTTTTCAAAGAAAACGAAAATAATCCAGATAAATTATATTATTTAAGCTGGGTCCTTGAGCTTCTTTGCACTCATCAACTCATCAATGCTGGCGTCTTTAATGACTTCGTCAGTATAAAACGGTACTAGTTTGTCTTGGCTGTAATGATATAGTTTCCAACGTTTGAACTTGTATTCCAAGGCAGTAAGGTTTTCGACCCAATCACCTGAATTGAGATATTGGGTTTCACCTTCCTTATTTTCTTTAGTCGTAATTTGCGGTTGGTGGATATGTCCGCATATTACGTAATCATAGCCCTTAGCTATGGCCAGATCGCTAGAGACTTCTTCAAAGTCATCGATATACTTGACTGCCCTTTTTACGCCATTCTTGAGGCGTTTTGCCAAAGAAAACTTTTCCCGTCCAAAAAGGGCCAGACACCAATTCATGAAACGATTGATCAATATAAGTAGATCATAGCCATATCCGCCTAATTTCGCTAGCCACTTGGCGTTTTGGATCGAGACATCGAAGACATCACCATGAAAGATCCAAGCCCTTTTGCCGTCCAAGTTCAAGACGACTTTATCGAGAATGGAAATGTTGCCAATTGTAACGTCACTGAATTTACGTAACATATCATCGTGATTGCCGGTAAGATAGATTACTTTGGTACCTTTTGCAGCCATGCCTGTGATTTTCTTTATCACTTGAAGATGGGACGATGGGAAATATCGCTTGTTGAATTGCCAGATATCAATAATGTCACCGTTAAGTACCAAGGTCTCTGGGTCAATACTGTTCAAGTAAGTCAGCAATTGTTTCGCATGACATCCAAAAGTTCCTAGATGCACATCAGAAATTACCACAACTTCAATCTTTCGTTTTTTCATACCTTGACCGTACCTACTAATGTCGCAAAGGACCTCTTTTACTGTTAATTAAGTATTAATTTCGGTTCAATAAATCGTAAGGAAATCATTAGGTTTGTGTTACCAAATATTGTATTGCTTCCGAAACTATTTTTGTTTCTGTAATAGTATATTTACTTTAGCAAACGCATAACTAATCAAACTGCTCTAATACATCTTTAATGGCGGGAAATTCCTTTGGAAACATTTTTAAACTAAGCACTTTCGGCGAATCTCATGGTGAAGCAATTGGAGGTGTTATAGATGGTTGCCCATCTGGAATCCATTTAGACCTTAATGCAATTCAAAATGAAATGAAAAGGCGGAAGCCAGGGCAATCTGCTATTGTAACCCAACGAAAAGAACCAGACGAAGTTAAGTTCCTTTCCGGGATTTTTGAAGGTCAAACTACCGGAACACCGATAGGATTCATTATCGAGAACGCAAATCAGAAAAGCAAGGATTATTCTCATATCAAGGATTCTTATCGACCAAGCCATGCAGACTATACTTATGACAAGAAATATGGTGTACGAGATTATAGAGGAGGAGGAAGGAGTTCTGCAAGGGAAACTGCATGCAGGGTTGTTGCAGGTGCTATTGCCAAACAAGTATTAAAGGACATCAAGATCAATGCTTATGTTTTTTCAGTTGGTGACTTAGAATTGAATACACCTTATACTGAATTAGACCTTACCAAAACTGAGAGCAATGAAGTACGATGTCCTGACGAAAATGTGGCGCAGCAGATGATCCAAAAAATTAAGGAAATAAAGAAACAAGGAGACACCATAGGAGGAACAATCACATGCGTTATTCAAAATGTTCCCATCGGACTCGGAGAACCTGTCTTCGATAAGCTTCATGCGGATATAGGTAAGGCCATGTTATCCATTAATGCTGTAAAGGGATTTGAATATGGAAGTGGATTTTCGGGAACCAAAATGAAGGGGAGTGAGCACAATGATGTATTCAATTCCGACGGAACGACTAAAACCAACTTTTCTGGTGGCATTCAAGGCGGAATTAGCAATGGTGAGGATATTTATTTCAATGTAGCCTTTAAGCCAGTTGCAACAACTATGCAGAAACAGGATACTATTGACAAAGAAGGAAACACTGTTGAAATGCAAGGAAAAGGTCGTCATGACCCATGTGTGGTTCCAAGAGCGGTTCCTATAGTAGAAGCAATGGCAGCGCTGGTTATTTTAGACCATTGGTTACTCAATAAGATGTATCAGTAACTGCATCACTGCTTTGGTCAGGAATCAATTTATTGAACAAAGGTTAGCAACATAATTCCCCCAATTCAGGGATACAAATAAGTTTTCATGAAAAAACTAGAACTACACTGGAAAATTTTAATAGGAATGATTCTTGGCCTTTTATTCGGCTTTCTTATGCTTCAATTCGATTGGGGTAAAAGCTTCGTTTCAGACTGGATAAAGCCTTTCGGTTCGATATTCGTAAAATTGCTCAAGCTTATTGCAATTCCGTTGATATTGGCATCATTGATCAAAGGTATCTCCGATCTCAAAGACATCTCTAAATTCAAGAATATTGGTATTCGTACTATAATAATCTATGTTCTGACTACTGTTGTTGCTATTTCAATCGGCCTTATGTTGGTAAACGCCTTGCAGCCTGGAGACGGCGTATCAGATGAAACCATTGCAAAACTAACGGACACTTATTCAAGCACCAGTGGCGTACAAGCAAAAATTGCAGAAGCTACTAAACAGGTAGAAAGTGGCCCGTTGCAATTCTTGGAAGATATGGTTCCTGATAACGCTTTAAGTGCCATGAGCAATAACAAGCTCATGCTACAAGTTATTTTCTTTTCGATATTCTTAGGCATTTCAATGCTTTTAATAGGAGAAAAGCGTGCTGAACCTTTGAAGAATTTCTTTGATTCCCTGAACGATGTTGTTCTTAAGATGGTAGACTTGATCATGCTTTCTGCACCTTATGCAGTATTTGCTCTTTTGGCCAGTGTCGTAGTTTCTTCAGACGACCCTGACATTCTCGTGGCCTTGGCTCAATATTCTGGAGTGGTGGTATTAGGTCTTTTGTTGATGATTTCTTTTTATGTATTATTGGTCACTACGATCACGAAGAAAAATCCGTTTTGGTTCTTGAAAGAGATCAGTCCAGCACAATTACTAGCATTCTCAACTAGTAGTAGTGCAGCAACCTTGCCAGTTACCATGGAACGGGTTACAGAACATATTGGAGTTGAGGAAGAAGTGTCCAGTTTTGTATTACCTGTAGGCGCAACGATTAATATGGATGGCACGAGTCTTTATCAGGCCGTTGCAGCTGTATTCATATTTCAAGCCTTAGGTCTAGACCTTACATTTGGGGACCAGATTACTATAGTATTAACTGCGCTTTTAGCCTCTATTGGCAGTGCTGCCGTTCCGGGTGCTGGAATGGTCATGTTAGTCATTGTACTCGAATCCGTTGGTCTTCCACCGGAACTATTACCAATTGGCTTAGCATTGATATTTGCTGTCGATCGTCCTTTGGACATGTGCCGAACAGTAATTAACGTTACTGGCGATGCCACTGTATCAATGCTAGTAGCAAAATCGGTAGGGAAGTTAGGCGAACCGAAGATAAAAGAATGGGATGATCACTATGAAGAAGTAAAATAATTCCCTAATTTTAATAGTCTAATCAACATTGCCACTATGAATGTCTGTTTTATCATGTATCCTTGGGAAGACATCGACCCTGAAAATGATACCAGTCTTGCCTTGATCAAGGAATGTGTTAAACGCGGTCACGGTGTGGCAACATGTACACCTTCAAATCTTACCATCAGGGACAGCGTCACAAATGCATTTTGTACTGTTGTCAATCGAATGGAAAAGGTACCATCAACCCTCAAGGCATTTTACAGAAAGGCAGAACTTAGGGAAGAGATGTTACCTCTTGCTGGGTTTGATGCTATTTTCTTCAGGGCCAATCCGCCTTTGGATCCGATAATGCTGAATTTCTTGGATTCGGTGAAGGATGATGTGTTCATCATCAATTCATTGCAAGGTATGCGTGAAGCCAACAATAAGCTTTATACGGCAGCTTTTGGCGATGCTCATAGCAATATCATACCAAATACGCATGTCTCAAAGAACAAGAAATACTTGGTGCAACAAGTAAAAGAATCGAAGACAGATAAAATGATATTGAAACCACTGAATGGATTTGGTGGTTCAGGGGTTATCCTCATAGAAAAATCGGCAATGAACAATATCAATTCATTATTGGATTTCTATATCAATAGTTCTGATGGGTCTTCCAATTATGTTATTCTACAGGATTATATCGAAGGAGCGGACCAAGGAGATGTCCGCATCTTATTGCTTAATGGTGAATCTGTAGGTGCCATGAAGCGAGTCCCTGGAAGCGGCGACCATCGTTCCAACGTCTCAGCTGGCGGTTCTGTGCAAAGACATTCCCTAACTAAGGAAGAAAAGGCGCTTGTCAAACAAATTGGACCGAAATTAGTTAAGGACGGATTATATTTTGTAGGTATTGATGTCATTGGTGGAAAACTGGTCGAGGTAAATGTCATGTCGCCTGGTGGTATCACTTACATTAATAAGGTTTACAAACCCAAAATTAAGGTTGAAGAAAAAGTAATCGATTTCCTTGAAAGCAAGGTCATGGACAAACTCCAAGCATTCGACCGTCGCTCCCGTTTACGAAAAACAGTAGAAGAAGCCTGATAATGACATACAATACACCATGGTCTAAAGACGAATTAGTTGCCTATATACTTCTATTTGCTGCAAATTCTAATTTCATCGAATCCAATTCTGAAAAAAATGCCATTATTGCCAAAGTAGACATGAATACCTTTCAGCGGATTCATGACGAATTCGACGGAGATAACGACTACCAAAGCATTCAGAAGATCATCCAAGGACTCAAAGATCATAATTATACAAAAGAAGACCTTGAAGAACTACTTTCAGAATTAAAGGTCATGTTCCTTTCGGATGGCGAATATGATATCCTTGAGCATAACATGATGCTATGGCTGAGAAAAATCATATCATAGTCATGCAAA
>JABDMQ010000104.1 GCA_013001365.1 Flavobacteriaceae bacterium | reverse complement strand
TTTACCTACACTCATTCATTATCTATTATTGTTGTAAACATTTCAAAGATAGTATTTGTTAGTAGAATTAGTAGGTGATTCGTTACAATATGACTACCTGTCAGTTTCACGAGAATTGCATGAATTTTGATTACCTTTGTATAACGAAAAGGAAACCTAAAAGCAATATTTATGTACCCAGCAGAATTAGTAAAACCAATGCGTGAAGACCTTACCAATGTTGGGTTTTCAGAATTACATACCGTAGAAGAAGTTGAAAAGGCCATTGCAAAGGAAGGCACGACACTAGTAGTCGTGAATTCGGTTTGTGGATGCGCTGCAGCCAATGCACGACCTGGAGCCCGGATGAGCCTACAAAATAGTAAGCATCCAGATCACTTAGTAACCGTGTTTGCTGGTGTAGACCGCGAAGCTACTGATAAGGCCAGGGAATTCATGATTCCGTTTCCACCAAGTTCACCAAGTATGGCACTGTTCAAGAATGGCGAATTGGTGCATATGCTTGAGCGTCATCACATTGAAGGACGTCCTGCAGAAATGATAGCAGAAAACTTGATGGATGCTTACAATGAACATTGCTAAACAAGGCTATAAAATAATTTAAAACCACGTTCAAGACGTGGTTTTTTTATGCTTATTTTTGAAACATGGCAAAGCTATTGGCATATCCGTTATCGATTTTATATTTTATATTCTTCGGTCTCTCACTGCTGGTTTTTCACCCGATTCAATGGTTCTGCTTGAACGTCTTTGGCTATCAAGCTCACAAGAAAAGCGTTGATATCTTGAACTGGTTCCTGGTTCGTAGCACTCATTTTCTAGGAACACGATATTCCTTCCGAAATCCATATTCAATACCAACGGACAAACCAATAATAATTGTTTCCAATCACCAGAGCATGAACGATATCCCTCCTATTATTTGGTTTATGCGTAAACATCATGCAAAATTCATTAGCAAGAAGGAGCTTGGAAAGGGCATACCATCTGTGTCTTTCAATTTACGTCATGGAGGCTCTGTTCTGATCGATAGAAAAGACCCTGTTCAATCCATAAATGCCATAAAGCAGATTGCTGGTTACATAGAGACCCATAATCGGGCAGTCGTTATTTTTCCTGAAGGATCCCGCAGTCGAGATGGTAATCCAAAACCATTCAAGAAAAGAGGTCTAGAGACACTTTTTAAACATACCCCTAATGCCTTTTTGGTACCCATTACTATAAATAACTCTTGGAAACTTCTGCGTTACGGAAAATTCCCTTATGGTATTGGCACACATATCACCTTTGAGGTGCATCAGCCAATACCAGTATCTGATAATGAAATAACTGACCTTCTCATTAAAGTTGAAAACACTATTAAACAAGCCATCATTTAATGACGAACAAATCTATCATCAAACAAACAATGGCTTTCGTAAAGGAAACTTTAGAGGATGCTGAAGCTGGACATGATTGGTTTCACACAGAACGGGTCTACAGGAATGCCATGTTGATCGCCAAAGACGAAGTTGTCGATGAGTTTGTGGTAGCCTTAGGTGCATTACTGCATGACATAGCCGACAGCAAATTCCATAATGGCGATGAATCTGTTGGACCTAAAATGGCCAGAGAGTTCCTTTTCAAGCATAATGTAGACTCCATGATCATTGAGCATGTCGTGAATATCATCGAGAATATATCGTTCAAGTCCTCTTTGGGTGGTGAACGAAAATTTACCTCACCCGAACTCGACGTCATACAAGATGCCGACAGACTTGATGCAATAGGAGCTATTGGTATCGCCAGATGTTTTAATTACGGTGGTTTCAAGAACAGGAAACTTTACGACCCAGAAATCAAGCCACACCTCAACATGTCCAAGGAGGAGTACAAGACTTCTAATGCGCCTACCATCAATCATTTTTACGAAAAACTCTTATTGCTTAAAGACTTGATGAACACGCAGACCGGCAAGAAAATAGCGCAGAAGCGTCATGATTTCATGGTTATGTATCTCGACCAGTTTTACAAAGAGTGGGAAGGAATTATTTAAGACTGGATAATCAATTTTATCTCTTTTCGGTAAGCTGAAGCACTTTTACCAGTAAATTCATTGAACTGTTTATTAAAGTGCGAGAAGTTATTGAATCCGCATTCGAAACAGATGTCAGTCACACTGGACTTACTTTCGGACAATAATTTCGTGGCATGTACGATTCTTATCTCATTAACCAGTTGGGTGAAGGTCTTCCCGGTTGCCTTCTTGAAATAACGGCAAAAAGCAGGTACGGTCATGCTGACCTTGTCTGCGATTTCATCCAAAGGTATCTGTCTTTTGAAATTCTGGTTAATGTGCCTATATATAATGTTTATCCTATCACTATCTTCAGATTTCGCCTCAAAGGCATACCCATCGGCATTCAATATGGTATAATCCTCGGCTTGTGAAAGATCACTTAATATGTCAAGTATCTTGATTATTCGAGCCATTCCATGGACTCCAACAAGTGCTTCGATTTTGGGACCAACCAGTTTTTTTGTTTCAGGTTTATACAGTAGCCCTTTCTTGGCCAACTCGAACAATTTCGAAATATGGGTCATTTCAGGCATGTTCTGTAACATATCGCCTAATACCTCAGGTCGAAACTGTACTAATGTTTCCTTACCGTTTGAGGTCAATCTATCCGTAAATCCTGTATGGGGCAAATTAGACCCAATGAGTATTAGTTGGCTATTATTAAAGTAAGAAATATGATTGCCGATATGTCTTTTGCCCCGGCCCTTATTCACATAAACTAATTCAATTTCAGGATGAAAATGCCAATAGGCCAGATTATTAGGACAGCTTTCAGTATGCTGCCTGACCAATATCGAGTTTCCAAATTCAGGATTTACTTTTTCGAAAGTAGGTTTGTTCTTCAAACTTATTAAGGGTTAAGTTGCTTATACAAAGGTAGTTAATATCAATGTTCAATTATATGCAAATTTAACATTTTTCTATACTATTTTAACCTATTCTGCAATGTTAAGAAAATGTAAAGTTAATTTAGTATAGATATTAGCCAAAATTGATGTTTTCCCAACTTAAATGACAGCATACATTTGCAGTGTTGAACATTTAAATATCCAAATCATGAAAACATCAATTAAAAACAAATTAGTATTAGTAGCCATGTTAGGTACTATTACAAGTTATGCCAATTTAATGCCTGCACTTTCATCAAGTGAAGACATTAAACCGATCATGCTTACTCTAGATAATGTTAGAGAAGGCCAACGCTTACTTATTAAAAGCGACAACGGAACCATCCTATACAGGGAGTCTATTGACAAGACAGGATTCTACAAAAAGGAATTCGATCTTACATCGTTACCAAATGGTAACTATTTCTTTGAATTCGACAAGGATTATGAGATCAAGATCATTCCTTTTGAAGTTAAAGGAACAATAGTGACTTTCAACAAGGATGAGTCAAGGTCTATTTTCAAGCCAGTAGTGACCGCAAAAGACAACGTGGTAACCATTGACAAATTAGCCTTGAACAATGAGCCAATGGAAATCGAGATATTTTTTGATTCTGGGGCTTATGAATTGATCCATTCAGAAGAAGTTTCTGGAATCCAGACCATTCAAAAAGCATACAAGCTTTTGGAGAAGGTCACTGGAAATTATAAAATAGTCTGTAAGACTGAAGGAAGAGTATTCGTAACATATTTTAAGGTTTAGTTAGTATTGTGGATACTTAATAAAAGTGAGCCTATAGCAGGCTCACTTTTTACATATTATTTTTTAACCCCATTTTTTAACCTAAAATCCAAATTCAAAATGAAACTACAAGAAAACAGTAAGGTAGTATTGACCTATATGGCCTTATTATTATCGCTACCAGTAATTACAGGGATATTATTATTGTTCTTTTAAGTAAATGCTTATTACAGAGCATTAGAAACTTTAATAGTAAAGAAAAAAGTGAGCCAAGAGGCTCACTTTTTTCTGTTATAGCCTTATTCGATTACTAACCTTTGTACTTGAACTTGTCCAAAGTCACTTTGTTCTCGAGTTGATAAAGCTTGATGACCTTTACTTCTTTGGTCTCATCTGGTAAACCATAATTGGTATAAACAGTATATTTTAAATACGTTGGATTCTCGGTGTCTTCTTCACTAAGATTCCTAATGTTAATGATCCATTCGCCTTTATCGGCATCATCTATGATATATTCCTCTGTATGGTAGCCCTTTTGGATCTCGTCCGTCATACGTTCCATATTATCTAATTTCGTATGTGCCCATGTATAAAACTTCTTCTGCGGATTGACGAATTGAAACTCAAACTCAGAATTTGGATCATTCCAATCGAAAACAAAACGGACATCACTCTTGAACTTGACACTTAAAAGGTCAGGATGTAGATCCTTATAATCCACTTCCTGTCTATGATTCGCCACTAAATGTTTGATCTCATTTATTATGGTGCTTTCGATTGCAGAGAAATCAACATTAGGCATCTTATTGGCTAGCATTTTCTTATATAATGTCATGGCCTCTTGGTAGTTTCCGTTGACAACATAGGACAAAGCCAGATCTCTATAGGATTGTACATCATTTGGACGCAAAACAGCAATGCGTTGATAGACTAGTTTGGCTTCCTCATGAATTGATTTTTCCTCTAACTTATAAGCCAATGCTTTAAGTGCTTTAGGATTATAATATGCTATTTGAGCTATTTCCTTGAGTATCTCATTCGAAAATTCCTCATTCCATCTCTGAAAATAATCTGATGCATCCAACAAAAATGGAATACTCAAGACATCTTGATTGGCTTTTTCGCTTTCATAAACCTGTTTTGCGTCATCAAATAAACGCGTTGCCTTCAACTTCTTGG
>JABDMQ010000097.1 GCA_013001365.1 Flavobacteriaceae bacterium | reverse complement strand
ATTACCTGAAACTGAAATGCGTTATTAGCAAGCTCCAAGGTTTGGTGTTGTGAATGTATATCGATGAGTTGTTCCCCTAGAACTGAAAGACTATCTAAGTTTACTGGCGTGTCATTTACGAATGCTCGAGATTTACCTGAAGGCAGGATTTCACGCCTAATGATGGTCTGAGCTTCGTAGTCCAGGTCCTCTTCGGTGAAAAGTCCCTTGAGATCATAACTGGCTATATCGAAAACGGCCTCGATCACGCATTTTCTAGAGGTGTCCTTTATACTGCTCAGATCTGCGCGCTTACCGAGAACTAGTGATAAGCCACCAAGTAAAATCGATTTTCCAGCACCTGTCTCTCCCGTAATGATGGTCAAACCATTATGAAAATTGACTTTAACGTCGTCAATCAGGGCATAATTCTGTATGGAGAGGGATGTAAGCAATGGATACTGTTAAGTAATGAAATTATTAATACAAAGTAAAGAAATTAATCTAAAGCCTTAGAACTTTATATTACGCCATTTAGAAGAATGCATCGGTGCTACTTTATTGAGCATTTCCTGAACCTCAACAATATTTACCTTCGGGCCACCACTGAAGATCTGCTCGATCTCGTCAGCCTTGGAGTCAAAGAATACTCTAAGAAGATATGAATTAGGTCGTCTTCGGTTCATAATTTCCAATTGCTTCAAGACATTCGCAATTTTCTCTTTTCCCAATTTCGGATTTTCATGCATCAGGTCCAAAGCGCCTATATGATAGGAATACATGACATTACGCAATTCTTTATATGTAGGAGACAACACATTATCTATGAGAACAAATCGTGTTTGCTGTCCATCTTGTAGTTCCCAACCCCTAAAACTGCCTTGTTGAGAATATTGCAATATCGTTTGGGCTTGCTTGAAATATTCGTCACCACCATTCTGGGCAAAACTATCTGCGTCCATACCTAAGATCATATAGACATGAAACGTTAGCATCGAGATCAGGTTGGACTCAAACTGAGATGGGTTATAGATCATGTTCTGGAATTCTAGGTACCTAAAAGAAAAATCCTTGTCGTTATAATTATAGACTGGCGTGCCATAAGATGAGCCATAGACAGGTCGCGAAGACTGAACTTGAATAGTCCCTGTAAAAGAATCGCTCGAGTAATCTTGAATGGTAATGAACATACTGCAATTAATGCGTTCTTGAGGGAGGTATGTTTTATCGGTCCATTTGGTCTTGTTAATAAACTCATTGATCTGCCGCTCCATCGTCTTGAAAACTGGAAGGTTCTCATCTCCCGTTTGCTGGGCATTGACCACGACCGTGCAATTCAACTCTTGTGAATTCATGGTTGCCGAGGCAATAAACAAGAAAATCAATAGCAAATTACGCATTGTCATAGGTCATTATTTCGTTGAGCAGGTCTTTAGCAACATCTGCCTTCGATTTGAGTTCGTATTCGTTTATGTTACCATTTTTGTTGATAATGGTCACTTTATTGGTGGACACTCCAAATCCTGCGCCTTCATCTTTCAACGAATTTAGAACAATTAAATCTAAATTCTTCTTTTTAAGTTTTCCCTTGGCGTTTTCAATTTCATCATTTGTCTCCAAAGCAAATCCCACAAGGACCTGCTGGTTTTTGATCTCTCCAAGCGAGGCTAGGATATCCTTGGTCTTCTCTAACTCCAAACTTAACGTAGATTCGGCCTTTTTTATTTTCTTGCTAGACACTTGTTTAGGTCTATAATCTGAAACCGCTGCGGAAAGAATAGCTACTTGGCAGTCCTTGAAATGTTCATGGCATACTTGATACATATCTTCCGCGCTTACAGTGGGTATGATGGTAACATGGCTATGTGAAATAGTCTGATGTGTTGGTCCAGTGACCAATATGACTTCTGCACCCAGATCTGCAGCTTTCCTGGCAATTTCAAATCCCATTTTACCACTGGAATGATTCCCGATGAATCTTACTGGATCTATCGCTTCATAAGTTGGTCCGGCTGTTATCAAGTATTTCTTTCCGTTAAGCGGAAGTTGTTCCAGTATATCCTTTTCGATGAAAGCAACTATGTCCTCAGGTTCAGCCATTCGACCTTCACCGACCAAGCCACTTGCTAATTCGCCACTTGCAGCAGGAATCATTATGTTTCCGAAGCTTTGCAATTTATCGAAACTATTGCTTGTTGATTCGTGCTTATGCATATCCAGATCCATGGCAGGTGCAAAATAGACTGGGCATTTAGCCGAAAGATACGTGGCTAACAATAAATTATCACTTGTGCCATTCGCCATCTTCGAAAGGGTGTTTGCAGTTGCTGGCGCAATCAAGAATAGATCCGCCCAAAGACCAAGGTCTACATGGTTGTTCCAAACGGCATTCTCATCATCTTCATTAACAAATGAGGAATGAACTGGGTTCTTTGAAAGTGTCGATAAGGTCAAAGGTGTTATGAAGTCCTTTGCAGCGGGTGTCATGATTACCTTTACCTGGGCACCCGACTTTATGAACAATCTTACTAATGAAGCTGTTTTATAAGCAGCAATACCAGCAGTAATGCCAAGTAGAATTTTCTTGCCGCTTAAAATTGACATTGGTTATTATTCTTGAGAAGTATCCTCCTCAGTATTGCGATAGTAGATCTTGTCGTTCAACCATTCCTGAACAGCTAAGGCATGAGGTTTCGGCAATTTCTCGTAGAATTTCGAAACTTCGATCTGTTCTTTATTCTCAAAAATCTCTTCCAAACTGTCGTTGAAGGTTGCAAATTCCTCTAATTTGTCTATCAACTCTTTCTTGATCTCAGTATTGATCTGTTCTGCTCTTTTGGCTATAACAGAAATCGCCTCATAGATATTCTCTGTTGCAGCGTCAATATTATTCCTGTCATGTGTCATGGTATTGACAGGTGCTGTAGTTTTTTTAAGATCTATTTTCATTTCTTAATGGTTTAACTTTTAGTATTGTAAGCTTCTAATTCTTCATTTATTTCTTGGATCATCTCATCTGCTTCCGAAATATAATCCGATTCTGGAAAGGATTTCTTGAATCCTTCATAATAAGCCTTAGCATCAATAAGTCGTTCTTCTTTTTTCCAAGGTACACTGTTGATGGACAATGCATGTGCTGAATGCAACCTTATATAAAGGGCATCTTCACGCAATTTTGAACCAGGGTATTCCAAAAGGAAATTATCGAATGCCTTGATCGACGCTCTATAATCATAAATGGTATTATACTGTTTAGCTATTTCAAAAGCTTTCTTCTCCAACTTAAAATCAAGTTCCTGTACAAGCAGGTTGGCTTCTTCCAAATAAGAGGAATCTGGATAATCGTTAATGAATAACTGTAATTTATCCAAGGCTTCTCTAGTTTCCTGCTGGTCCTTTGTGTATATTGGAGAGAGCATATACTTGCTCTTAGCGCTAAAGAATGCTGCTTCTTCTGCTTTCTCGCTTTGAGGGTAAGCCTTTGAAAATCGCTCGAATTGATATCCTGACAAATAATAGTCCTTAGTCTGAAAAAATGACATAGCATGCATGTACATAAGCTTTTGAGCTTGAGGCTTGCCTCGATAGCTAGGTACAATTTGTTCAAAAAGACGATTTGCCTTGGAGTATTTGCCAGCATTGAAAAGAGAATCGCCCATACTGAACTTAACTGCAATATCCTCAGATTTCAAGGCCCTTTGATAATCGTTGCAAGAACTCATTATCAATAATCCCAGAAGTGTTATGTATATACTGTTCTTCATATTAAAACAAGTTGCAAAATTACGTATTATTAACGGATTATAAAAACTAAAATTTCGCATGAAAATAATAAAGGATTCCTTTACTAAATGGGCTTTATCGAAACTTTAACAACCTATTTAAATGATTCTATGAACTTGCTGATCTTTTTCTTGAGATCTTGAGTTGCTGGCACTAATGGAAGCCTTACCAAATCCTTGCATAAACCTCTTTCAGATAGAACTGCTTTGATTCCAGCAGGATTGTTCTCCGCAAAAATATAGCTAACGATATCCATTAACTTGTAATGCAAGGCATAAGCATCTTTGGCATTGTTCTCAAGACCTAACCTTATCATATCTGAGAATTGCTTGGGAAAGGCTTGGCCTATTACAGATATTACTCCAGATCCTCCAGCTAGCACCATGCCAAGAACGAGATCGTCGTCTCCTGAAATAATCATGAAATCATCTGGTTTGTCTTTAAGAAGTTGTAAATATTGTTGCATATTGTTTCCCGCTTCTTTCACAGCGATTATATTCTCGAAATCCCTTCCTAACCTTAAGGTGGTTTCTGGCAACATGTTACTCATGGTTCGTCCCGGAACATTGTAAAGTATAATTGGTAATGGAGATACGCTTGAAATGGCTCTATAATGCTGGTAAATTCCCTCTTGAGTGGGTTTAGTGTAATACGGTGAAACCGAAAGGATGGCATCAATACCTGAGAAATCAGTGCTTTCGATTTCCTTAATAAGAGCAGCTGTATTATTTCCTCCTATACCCAATACCAATGGCAATCGGCCATTATTGATCTTCTTGATAGTAGCCGTTATTTCACGTTTCTCCGTCTGGCTTATTGTCGCACTCTCACCTGTTGTTCCGCTTATCACCAAATAATCGATACCATTGTCTATATTGAATTCAACAACGCTAGCAAGTGCCTTATGATCCACGCTTAGGTCTTCTTTAAATGGCGTTACCAGTGCAACTCCAGTTCCAGTGAATTTATTCATTCCTTTATTTTCTTTAGTATGTTCAAGTATTTTACTAATTCTGTTTTAAAAAGCTCAAATTCCTGATTTGCCGTTTCTATGATCAGGTCATAAAGTCTTTCATCATGTTTTGCTGTTCCGATCTTGAACTTTGCTTTGGACAAAGCCGTTACAAGGTCCAATATCACATTTTCTTCATTATAGAAGCATATTAGTGCATCGAACTGCTTTTTCAAGAAATCTTGCAATTCTGGATTCTTGATCTTTGTTTTCCAACCAATTTGCTTAGGGCTGAACAACATTTCCCTGGAACCATCTACCTCTTTGTCGTCTTCAGTAAATGCAATGATCTTTGTCTTGTTCGGATTGATTTTTAGTTGACTCGCTAACTCACGAAAGGCTTCAAAATCAATGAATTCACTACTATTCAGGATGATGCCAAGGGTATCAATTTTAGAGTCATCTGCACCAGACTCTCTTGAGCTTAACAGTTTGTTTATATGCTTTTGATTTGATTTTTCGCGTAAGCTCTTTAAAATCATGTATCTTTAGTACTTTGTGCAAATGTATAAAAAGAGTCGTGATATACTACGCGACTTCATAACTGTTTTAAATGAATTATAAGCGCCTATTAATACCTCTGCTTGTCTTGTTTTCATTAAGTTGTAAAGAACCTGTAGTGGTTTTTGTAGACAAGATCGAAGGAAAAAGAATTCCAATTTCTGATAGCCTTGATAATGATTCAGCCATTGAAGCCTATATTGAGCCTTACAGAACCCATATAAATAAAGACCTTGATAGTGTTTTGGCATATGCTGTAGATACGTATTCTCCACGGCCCGAAGAAGGAGAATTAGAGACAGCCATTGGTAACTTAATGGCCGACGTTGCTTTTATACAGGCAAATCCCGTCTTCAAGAAACGCACAGGTAAGACCGTTGATATGGTATTACTGAACCATGGCGGAATTCGAGCTCCAATTTCTAAAGGGAATATTAGTGCTCGCGTTGCTTATTCCGTGATGCCGTTTGATAATTCTTTAGTGGTTGTTGACCTAAAAGGGGATCAAGTGAATGAACTCGTGGAATATCTGGCGAAATCCCAAAGAGCGAATCCTATAGCCAAACTAAAACTAAAACTCGACGAAGAAAATGAAGTGGTTAGTGCGTTGATCAATGGCGAACCGATTGATCCTGAAAAGAATTATTTTGTTGCTACTTACGATTATCTTTATAATGGTGGTGGCAATATGACCTTCTTCAAGACGAACGATAGCCTATATGAATTGGATTATAAAATGCGAAATGCCATGATAGATTATTTCAAGAAAGTTGATACCATAAAGCCCACTAAAGATGGTAGGTTCATTAAAACCCTTGAACAATGAAAAGAAGGGAGTTCATTAATCAGACAGCTGCAGCAACATCGTTAGTAACTCTAGGCGGAATGGGCTTATCATCCTTTTCACTAGCCAAAACAACAAAAATAACCATTCTACATACCAATGATGTGCATAGCCATATCGATCCGTTTGGACCTGATCATGGAAGGAATCCTAATCAAGGAGGAGTCTCCAGAAGAGCTAAGTTAATTGAACGGTATCGAGAAGAGAACCCCAATACCCTTCTTCTTGATGCAGGTGATATTTTTCAAGGAACACCTTATTTTAATTATTATGGAGGAGAACTCGAGTTTAAGCTAATGAGCATGCTTAAATACGATTTGGCCACAATTGGCAATCATGATTTTGATAATGGAATTGATGGACTCTACAAGCAATTACCTAATGCCAAATTTGAGTTCGTATCTGCTAATTATGATTTTAGCAATACCATCATGGATTCTCATGTAAAACCTTATAAGGTATTTAGGAAGGGACGAATACGTATTGGAGTTTTTGGACTTGGTATTGAATTGAAAGGCTTGGTAGAGAAAAAAATGTACAAGGAAACGAAATACTTGGACCCAATTGAAATTGCTCAGGACATGACCAAGACCCTAAAAGAAGAAAGGAATTGTGATTTGGTCATTTGCCTATCACATCTAGGATATAATTACAGGAATTCTGAAGACAAAGTAAGTGATTTGAAATTGGCAAGCGCCACAAAAGATATTGATCTTATAATTGGTGGGCATACCCATACCTTTTTAAAAAAACCGACTATAGTAAAAAACATAAACGGTGAAAATGTCCTTGTAAACCAGGTTGGATGCTATGGACTGTACTTAGGAAAAATAGATTTTTACCTCGGTACAGATAAAAACAAGTCTGCGGATGGTACGACGATAATCGTATAATTTATGCTGCCATTTTCTCAGCAATGGTAATACGCTCAATCACCAATTTCTTCTTTCTCATCCTATTGGACTCTACAACGTAGGTATAGAACAATACCAATCCAGCTAAATAAGACGCCCACTCCAAGATGAAAAAAAGTGAATATGAAATGAAATACGTCTCAACAAAATTGAATATTTGGGAGAAAATAAAGCAGAAACTCATCACCAAGAACACAATGGATTGTCTTGTATCCTTATTCAAATAGCCAGCAAACGATACGAAACCTAGTGCCAATAAGGCAATAATCTGTAAAGTTGTGAAAAACAGCGATGTTGGATCCTCAATATTGTTGGAAAGAACATCGTACAATGAATACATGAAATAACCATTCAATATAAAAACCGTTATGAGATACGCTCCTACAAATCCCTTGAATTGGAATCCTTTTATTCTATATAAACCAACAAGCACCAATAAAGCGTAACTGCAGAAATAGGCTACTGCCGATATCTTAAGCGTTCCTGGATCGTTGGACAACATTGAAAAAAGGTCGCCAATAAAAGTAAGAAGCAAGAATGCAATTGCAGTATTCTTAATGTATTTATTCTTAATGAAATAGATTGAAAAGAACAATGGGATAGATAACGCTTTGGTAGCGTGCATGATCAATTCATTATTATTGATCGATGCGTAAACATTAAATGCAATCAATACAAAAAGTACAATCGTAAATAATCTATTAGATGGGGATTTGAGGAAATTTTTCACAATATTATAAATAAGTAGGTCT
>JABDMQ010000060.1 GCA_013001365.1 Flavobacteriaceae bacterium | reverse complement strand
ATACAAGTGATATAATTTCGGAAGAAGATAGAAATTACCCTATTGAGTATTTGAACTATGAAAACGTAGATGTTTATGTAACGACTTACGATATTATTATTGAAGAAGGGCAGGCATTTTCAGAGATTCCTGAAGACGCTTTTTTTTCCTTTAAAGATCACAGTTATTCGATCACATATAAGAAAGTAAAACCGAATCATTTAAAAGTTGAGGTAAATTCAACGCCATCAATTTCTAATATCAATCCAGAAGATTATGAGGCTTTTAAGACCTATGTTAAAAATGTCTTGGAAGTAGAAAGTGCTTTTATTGGGTATAAGTAAGACAGGCAAGAACATATTTTAAAAAGACATCCCATGGGATGTCTTTTTTTTTGAAAAGAATATGCACTGTTACATTATTATTATTAAATGTTACAAGCGAAATAATCAATAAAGAATGAGTCCTATAACTTTGAAAATATAATCATTAGCCTAAATATTTTTAGACATTACAATTAACCGTGCTTTCACAAATACTTCTTAAGGCAATGTGAGAAAATGGTACTAAAAACCAAAAACATGAGAACCTTATTAATAATACTAATCGTCTTAAGTTGTATAAAATTTTCTAATGCCCAAACCATAGAACGCTTTAGTATTGATAGTGGTGGTGATTCTGCCACAGCTGGAGGTATTGAACTGCTCTATACCATAGGCGAAGTGAATATTCAAGAACGCAGTACGCCAACAGTTTCTGTTTCTGAAGGTTTTGTTGTACCTGACGGACGACTGCAACTGGAACCAAAATTGTTTCTACAAGGTCCGTTATTAGCTCCGGCTGCGCCAGGTTTAATGAATGATGACCTTCGCACTTTGGGATATATTCCTTTGCAAAGTCCGTATGCCGATCAGGCACTTGTTGCTGCTTCCGTTTTAAACACAGGAGGGACTTCTGGAACGGGTTTGCCACAAGATGATATTGTGGATTGGGTCTGGGCCGAATTACGTACTGCCTCTGATAACACAAAACGGATCAATGGACGCTCTGGACTATTACAACGCGATGGTGATGTGGTTGATCTAGATGGAATTTCACCATTGGTCATGCAAGCCTCGCCAACCTCATATTATGTGGTCTTAGCACACCGCAACCATATGGATGCTATGTCAGGAAGTCCTATTGGACTAACCAATGCACCAGTATCTATTGATTTTACAAATATTGGCTTTGGCGAATGGGGCCCTAACGCACAAGTCTTATTAGGAACTGGTGATAAAGCCCTTTGGGGAGGCGATACCAATTTGGCTAATCAAATCCGATTTTCAGGAGCAAATAATGGCACGAATGCCATTAAAGATTTTGTCTTAGCAGATCCGGCCAACGGATTCAATTCGGTGACCTTTGGGTCACAGGGTTATCTAAATATCGACATCAATATGAATGGTATCGGACGATTTTCAGGAGCTGGCAACGACAGCAATATTCTTAAAGATAATGTGTTGGCTCATCCAGCAAACGGCTTCAATTCTGTAACCTATACCATACAAGCAACAGTACCACCAGTTAACAATTAAAAATTTTTATCATGAGACAGTATTACACTTTTATTTTAGCATTTATAGTAAGTTCAATGGCCTTTGGTCAAACTTATGATCTTGGGGTCGTCCATGTAGCCGGATACGACTTTAAGGTGGTAGCCGTCCCTGATTTTGATTCCGCAGGAGATACAGATCTTTCAGACGTAGGATTTACCTTAATGTTACCCGCAGGAGCGAGTGATGTTGTTAATGAGGCTTCGGCATTAACACCACGAACCTGGACTGTTACCGAATTTGATGCTGCTTTTTTAACTGGCCTTGGATTGGGCGATGGCACAAGAGATGCCTTTCAATTTAATATGCCTGCAGGTCAGAGTTTGTTTGCGCATACTATGGGGCAAATGATAGATTTGGTTACCTTTAGTGTTAGTAATATGCCTGTTTCTGGAGTCATGAGCTTTTTAGATAACAGCGACCCTATTGCAGTTGGTTCAGGTGGTGTACTGGATAGTTTCTACAATTCCAATATTGATATGACCACAACCCAAGATTATTTTAGTGGTTACGCACCAGGCTTAGAAAGTTTTAATTTTGATACTTTGAGTACAGAAGATTTTCCAATAAATACAAATTCAATAAAAATTTATCCGAATCCAACTGCCGATTATGTATATATAGATTCGAATTTGCAGTTTAAAACTATTGATGTGTACGATATCAATGGAAGACGGGTGGCGCGTCATCAAGAAAATTTAAATCAAATTGATCTTAGAAATTTATCAGGAGGCGTCTATTTTTTATATCTAATTTATGAAGAAAAAAAATTATTTAAACGAATTATAAAAAAATAGACCTATTATCCCATATTTGATATTAATCATTTAGTTAGAGAAAACCTGAGCAGCTCAGGTTTTTCTTTTTTCTCAGCTATTTCCTTTTTTTAAAAAACCTTTAAAATTTGTAACTTACTGAATCATTAACCTTTATAAATGACCTTGCGATTTGCCTATATCATCCTTTCTTTGCAGTTTGTTTTCTTATCGGTCTATTCTCAAGAAGTCAACAAACCAATCAGCTTTCGCGATCTTACTGTTGAACAAGGTCTTTCTCAAAATTCGGTAGTCTCAATAGCACAGGATAGTACCGGTTATCTTTGGTTTGCTACTCAAGACGGTCTTAACAAATATGACGGTAGAGAATTTGAATATTTCAATCTCCAATTTGTTGATATTACACGCCCTGATTTTTCGCGCTTAGGTAAAGTTTATGTTGACACCAAAGGAGAGATTTATTGCATTGATCTTGATGGTAAACTTTTAAAATATAACAAAGACCAAAACCTTTTTAAAACAGCTAGCGAATTAGAGAATATTTCAACCGTATTACGCGATTCTAATGGCGATTTTTTTATCGGAACCTATGGTGATGGTCTGTTTAAAATTCAAGAAAAGACAGGAGATACTCTTCAATTATTTTCTACTAAAAAACCATTACCGGATATTTACGCCTTAAATGAATTTAATGATGAGCTATTTATTGCCGCTCATGGAGGGTTATATAAATTTAACAATTCAGATATATATCAGATTCCAAGCGCATTAGATAAACCTATAAACTACAGTAGTTATAGTTTTACAAGAGGAAAAGGACTTTTTATTGGAAGCTTCGGAAATGGTCTTTTTCTTTATGATGAGAATACCGAAAAATTAATACCATTTAAAGGGTTTTCAGAAGATAAAGACCTGCCCCAAAACTTAAAAGTTCAAGATTTACTCACCGATCATCATAACAGACTATGGGTGGCAACTTACGGCCAAGGTGTATTCTTGCTTGATTTTAAAAAGGAAATGATTCAGCATTTTTTGGCAGATGTCACAGATCCGTTTGCCCTTCATTATAATGATGTTCTTTGCCTATTTCAGGATCGAACGAATACCATTTGGCTGGGAACCGATGGTGCAGGATTGAGTTATTTTGATGAACATCTCATCAAATTTAGAATGCTAACAAATGATCATTTACCGGATGAGGTAAATGTCGACGTTATAAGATCAATTACAACTGATAATAATGGTAATATTTGGATAGGAACATCGGGGAAAGGATTAACACTTATTAACCCTGAAACCAAAGATTTTAAGACTTTAACTGCGTCGAATTCAGCATTGCGAACCAATAGAATAATGAGCCTTTACAATGATAAAGATGAATTGTGGATTGGGCATCAAGCAGGAGGTTTGCAACTAATGAACGAAAAAGGCAATATGAGCTCCTTTCCCGAATTAAAAACACAAACCATTTGGAAGATTTATCCGGCTTCAGAGGAGGAACTTTGGCTGTGCACAAGGGATGAAGGACTTATAAGATTCAACAAAAGAGAAGGAATCAAACAAACTTACAACAGCAAAAATTCGAAATTAAAAACTTCAAATATTCGAACCATTGAAAAGGGTCCGGGCTCTACTTTTTTTCTTGGAACCGAGGATGAAGGTTTATATGTTCTCGATGTAGTTGCTAATAGTATTCAATCCATTGAGGATATTCCAAAAAAGATCAAATCCTTAAACTTTCATCGGTTTGATCTTTGGATCGGAACAAATGGCAACGGATTATATAAATATGAAATTGAATCTAAGAAAATTGACTCTTTTACTGTGGATGAGGGCTTGTCAAATAACGTAATTTATGGAATCCTAATTGACGAAAACAATCATAAATGGCTTAGTACAAATAAAGGGATAGTAAGAATTAATATTGCTGATAATAAGGAAATAAATGTTGTTAATTTTTCTCCTCTTAATGGCTTGCAAGCCTTTGAATTTAATACAGGAGCATATTATCAAGATGGAAAAGGAATGATGTATTTTGGAGGGCTCAATGGGATTAACTGGTTTCAACCCAACCATATGTCTTTTAATGAAATGAAGCCTAAGACTGTTATTTCCAAATTCGAAATTTTTAATGAAAAAAGGTCCCTCATCCCAAATCTTGAGTTAGCTCATAACGAAAATACAGTAACATTTACTTTTGCCGGACTGCATTTTTCCCAACCACAAGAAAATCTATATAAGTATAAACTGGAAAATCATGATTCGGGATGGTCACCACCATCAACTATTAATACTGCCCACTATACCAACCTTCCTCCGGATGATTATACCTTTAAAGTGGTCTCAAGCAATTATGAGGGAGTCTGGAATCAAGATGCAGCTGAATATAAATTCACCATTCTCCAACCGTGGTATGCAACCCTTACTGCTAAAATAATCTATGGACTACTATTTATTTTTCTTCTTTATTCAATTTATAGTTATTTCAAATGGCGATGGGCTTTAAAAATGCAGCTGGAACTGGAACATGCTGAGGCCATCAGGTTAAAAAAATTGGATGATTTTAAGTCGAAATTATACACCGATATTTCTCATGAATTTAGAACACCCTTAACCTTGATAGATGGACCGGTTACCAACCAATTGCAAAAGAAAAACTTATCTGAAGAAGATAAAGAGGAACTCGAATTAATCAAACGTAACAGCAACCGTTTAATGAATCTGGTAAATCAACTGCTTGATTTATCAAAACTAGAAACCGGAAATTTGAAATTATCGGTTGTTCAAGATAACCTAGGTGCTCTAATGCATCAAATTGGAAGAGCCTTCAAATTCCAGGCTAATGAAAAAAAAATAAATTTTCAAAGCGATATAGCCAAGATCAAAACAGCATGGTTTGATAGAGATGTAGTAGAGAAAATCGTCACCAATTTGCTTTCCAATGCGGTGAAATATACACCTTCGGGAGGGCGGATATCCTTTTCCACTCAAGAGAAAGACGGACAATTAATCATCACAGTGATCAACAGTGGCAACACTCTTTTTGATGATGAATTACCGCGATTATTTCAGAGGTTTTATCAAGATAAATCGAATTCAGATGGTATGGGAGTAGGCTTGTCTTTGGTAAAAGAGTTATGCATACTTTCTCATGGAAATGTAGTAGCCAATACCTTAGATGATGATAGAATTCAATTTACAGTTACGTTGCCTATAGATAAATCATATTTCCATCATAGCGAGATAGATTTTGAGGCAATGGAGTCTCAAGAGAAAATAAATGAAATAGAAATAGAGGATTCAGATAAGTCTATGGTTTTGGTTATAGATGATGACGATGATATCCGGCAATTTATTAGGTCTATTCTAAACCCCGAATATGAAGTCATCGAGGCTTCTGAAGGAAAAACAGGGATTAAAAAGGCCATAGAGTTTATTCCCGATATAATTATTTGTGATATTATGATGCCCGGTCCAGACGGCTTAGAAACTACCAAGGCAATCAAGGAAGATCAAAGATGTAGTCATATTCCCGTTATATTACTTACCGCAAAATCTGGAGATAGGCATGAAATAAAAGGATTTGAAACTGGAGCCGACGCTTATATGACCAAACCCTTTAGTGCCAATAAATTGAAAATAAGAATTGAGAATTTAATAGAAGGTAGGAAGCAACTTCAAACTCATTTTGGAAATAACTTCGAGTTTAAAACTAAAGACATTCAAATTTCCTCGGCCGAGGAGCAATTTATTGAAAGATTGCAACAGGTACTTGATGACAACCTTATGGATCCTGATTTTAATGCTGAAAATTTTAGCAAAAAAATGTTGATGAGTAGAATGCAATTGCATCGGAAACTTAAAGCCCTTACCGATATGAGCAGTTCAGAATTTATAAGAAGACAAAGATTAAAACAAGCTGTTGCCATAATGACTCAAAATAATTGTACCATTTCTGAAGTAGCCTACCAAGTTGGATTTAATACCCCTTCCTATTTCATAAAATCATTTAAAGCGGTTTATAACTGTACACCTACTGAGTATCTTCAAAAAACATCTTAAACACTTTATTATCAGCGATTTGAAATAGTTGTTACATTTTAGGCATGAAATGTTACAATGCGAATACCAGCTGAAAATCTCCTGTATTAATTTAGCTTTTGATGGAAAGCAAATCTTCCTCACTTGTCTCTAAGAGCTAATGAAAAACTTAAAGGATCAAGATTTAGAGAAAAATGATTCAAAGATCTACCTAAGCATAGATCATTTAAAAGAAGGATCATATAAGCTACAGTTGCTTTTAAAGAACAAAGTGGTGAAATCCATCAAGTTTAAAAAATAAAAAGTTAGCTATTAATCAATGGAATGAGGAGGCGGTTAGTTTAGGCTGCCACCTCCTCTTAATTAAAACCAAACATTATGAAAAAAGGAATGTATCTTCTATTTCTAGGACTATTATTAAGTTTTAGTTCAATAGCCCAAACGGGAATCAATTATAAAGCTTATATAACGGATGATCTTGGAAACGCTTTGGTTGATCAAAGCATAATCTTGGAAATTACCATAAAAATTGGTGATGGTATGGCCATTATTTATTCAGAAAGTCATAATGCAATGACTGATGAAAATGGCATGGTAATGATAAATATAGGTCAAGGGACTCCCATTATTGGAGATTTTACTGATATTCTTTGGGGAAGCGATGAGCATTTTCTAAATGTACAAGTTGATATTGGATCTGGTCTGGTAGACATGGGAACTACACAGTTCATGTCTGTACCTTATGCTCTTTATGCTCCTTCACTTGGTTTGGAGAAAATTTGGGAAGGAGGAAGCCCAGGATGGCGACTTGCAGATACAAATCCAGATGCTTATGGTGATATAGGTTTAGCTGCAACTGACATAAGCATTAGTTTAACATCTAATAATTCTACTTATGGAGCTACAGGAAATTATTCTTTTGCCAACGGTTATCAAACCACCGCTTCCGGATCACAGTCTATGGCTGGGGGATTACAAACTGTAGCCTCCGGTTTAAATTCATTTGCCTTCGGAAATTATTCAAAAGCTGAAGCCATGCATTCAACAGCCCTTGGAAGTTATAATGTAGGAGGAGGTTCGGCTGATACATGGGAAGAAACAGATCCATTATTTGAAGTTGGAAATAGTATAGATGGTGCACCTAGAAGTAATGCGTTAACTGTTTTAAAGAATGGAACTTTAATTGCTCCAAGTTTCGAAATTGACGAAATAGTAGATCCAAAATCATTAATTACAAAGGAATATGCAGATGCAAATTATTCTGGTGGTGGTGGAACCGGTTTAGAATTTATTGAAACAGGAAACGGAATCGGTGGATGGCGCTTAGCAGGTAAAGATCCGGCCAATTTTGGAACTATTGGTATAAACGCTGTTGATCTTAGCGATAGTTTTTTTCCTTCAACCGTAAATGGAGCAACCGGGGTTTCCAGCTTTGCTGTTGGTGGTGATGTGATCGCCTCGGGGTTTGCAGCGATGGCAATTGGAGCTAATAATCAAGCTATTGGCGATCAATCATTCGCAGCTGGTAATGGCACTATTGCTTCAGGTAATTATTCTGTTGCTTTTGGAGAACTGAGTTTGGCGTCTGGGAATAATACAATTGCTTCAGGATATAATGCTCAAGCAATTGGCCATTGGGCAAGTTCCTTTGGTCAAAACACCTTAGCCGAGGGCTGGAATTCCTTTGCAGCCGGGGTAGGATCTAATGCTACCGGTACTCAATCAACATCTATTGGTGGAGGTAATACGGCATCCGGACATAGTGCCGTAGCCTTAGGAAATGGGAATTTAGCCTCAGGTCAGAACTCTACAGCATTTGGTCAAAATACAATTGCTTCAGGTGCATATTCAACAGCTATGGGTGCCTTTACAAAAGCAGAATCTTTTATGACTACTGCTATTGGCAGATTTAATACAGGAGGTGGCCATCCTACATCATGGGATGGATTCAATCCTCTATTTGAAATTGGAAATGGATTTTCTGAAGCCACAAGGCAAAATGCGCTAATTGTCTTTAAAAATGGAACTATTCACGCGCCAACCTTTGACCTTTTATATATGACTCATCCAAAATCACTGGTGACCAAAGAATATGTGGATTACAATTTTGAGAACGAGCTAAGTGGTTTGGAACTCATAGTTGAGAATATGAAAGGGGGATGGCGATTAAATGATAAAGATCCGAACAATTATGGTGATATAGGTGATCATGCAATAGATTTAAGTGAAAGTAATACGAATAGTACGTCTTATGGAGCTACAGGAGATAATTCTTTTGCAGTAGGATATCAAACCACCGCAGCGGGACAGCATTCAGTGGCATTAGGGCACCTCACACAAGCATTAGGATCAGATTCGTTTGCCGTTGGACTGTTAAGTCAAGCATCGGGGAATTATTCGGTTGCCATGGGTAATCAGTCTAACGCCTCAGGAGAAAATTCTATTGCATTTGGAAATTTATCCTCTGCATTCAGTGTAGGTTCTATTGCCATAGGCGATAATGCAGAAGCAAGTTTTAATCATTCTGTAGCAATTGGAAATGAAACTAGGGCTTTTGCCGACTGGTCAACAGCCCTTGGTGTAAATACTTTTGCCAGTGGGATCGCATCTACCGCCATGGGAAATCTTTCTCAGGCAGGTGGGTTATATTCAACCGCAATGGGCACAAACACCAATGCCTCTGGAGATTACTCTACAGCAATGGGCGTTGGTTCACAAGCTCAAGGTCAGTATTCCTTATCAACCGGAAATTTAACCACAGCTCTAGGAGATTTCAGTAGCTCATTTGGGGATAACACTCAAGCTAACGGAAATTATTCCTCCTCTTTTGGAAAAAATACTGTTGCTTCTGCAAGCCATACCGTGGCTATGGGCTTAGGAACAATTGCTCAAAATCCTAGTAGTCTGGTAATAGGAGAGTATAATGATATCTATGACGATGTTCTTTTTCAAATAGGTAATGGTACAGGAGATGGCACTGATGGAACATTTAGAGCCAATGCTATGACGGTTTATCGAAACGGGCATGTCCTTGCATGGAGTTATGATTTAGCATCGGATAAAAGACTAAAAACCGATATTTCCGAGATTGAATATGGGCTAAAAACCGTTTTAAGTTTAAATCCTGTTTCCTACCATTGGAAAAATCAAAAAGATAAATCTCAAAAAACCTTCGGATTAATCGCTCAAGATGTACAATCTATTTTAAATGACATTGTGAATGTTGGTGAAGACGAAAGAGAAACTTTAAGTATAAGTTATGTTGAGCTTATTCCTGTACTTATCAAGGCAATTCAGGAACAGAATCAAACTATCACAGATCAAGAACTAAAGATTAATCAACTTTCTGCAGATAAGGAATCAACATTAATGGTAGTAAATCAGCTTATTGCGAGACTTGATGCAATGGAATTAGAACTTAATTCAAATAAAAAATGAAAACATTTCAAATTATACTAGCTTTTTGCTTCACTTTAGTTTCATTTGCCCAACAAGGCATTAACTATAAGGCTCTTATAAAAGACAATTTGGGTAATGTTGTTGACAGCCAATCTGTTACAGTTCAGTTGTCTGTTTTAGAAGGGGCAGCCATGAGCACCTCCTATAGCGAAAGTCACAATCCAATCACCGATGCCAATGGTCTGGTGGTGTTAGACATTGGGCAAGGCACTCCTATCTCCGGAACTTTTGCAGGAATCAATTGGGGAGCCGATGATCATTTCTTAAATGTGCAGGTAGATATTGGCGGCGGACTTGTGGATATGGGAACCACCCAATTTATGGCAGTGCCTTATGCATTAAGCAGCTCTGACCACCGCTGGGAAAACGTTGGATCGCATATTTATAATGATACACAGTCAGTTAATATAGGATCAAACCTCGCTCCGCAAGGTCAGTTGGAAATTCAATCAAACAGCACTGTTGCCAATTCACAACTTACCCTTACCGAAACAGAAGACGATTATGCGCGCTTGAACTACAGAACCGCCAACGGGGATTTCTATTGGACAGTAGCAGGATTAACACAACCATTGGTAGAAGACGACAGATTTAATATCTATAATTCCAGATATGGAAATATTATGATGATGAAGGGTGACGGAAGGGTTGGTGTGGGGACCGACCCTCGTACACCTTTTCATGTTCAAGGTGATAAACGAGTATTATTCGGACATGATACAATTAACGGCGGGCAAAAATTGATGTTCTTACCAGATAAATTAGGGGCCTTTAGGGCAGGACGAGTATCAAATATTCAGTGGAATGGAGCCAATATTGGTAGGGCATCTGCAGCCTTCGGAAATAGTACGGAAGCAACTGCCGATTATTCATTTGCTGCAGGATCATTGACAGATGCATCAGGATTTGCCTCTTTTGCCATAGGGGACGGTACAGAAGCATCAGGAAGTAAAAGTGCCGCTTTTGGAGAAGACACAGATGCTTCAGGGTCCAGCAGTAGTGCTTTCGGCTATTTTTCAAATGCTTCGGGATCTTTTTCGATGGCAAGTGGTCATGGTGCTCGGGCGTTGGCTTACTCATCAATGGCCTTCGGAAGATATAACACAGGTTTAGGTGATAGTTTCACTTGGGTTGATACAGATCCTTTATTCGAAATTGGAAATGGGGCTGATAATTCAAATAGAAGTAATGCGCTTACGGTATTAAAAAATGGAACCATTACTGCACCAAGCTTTG
>JABDMQ010000036.1 GCA_013001365.1 Flavobacteriaceae bacterium | reverse complement strand
CATGGGCGCTGGTTTCTATGTGCCTTCAGGGCTCACCATCGGTAATTTTGCAATGGGAGATTCAGGGATAAGCCCTGTTGAATGGTCATCTTTGCCTTTAGGCTCTGATGCCAGTGGTGATGGTTTTTTCCTGTCACGAGTAGAGATATTCCCAACGAGCATTAACTTGGACGGTCCTGGACCATTCCAATTGGTCCTCTTTGATGTCATTGCTGATCCAAACCCAACAACAGGGTTACTCACTTTGATGGAGAACGGCAATGCGCTTATGGTTGCAAGCTTTGTTGAGAACTACATCAACATCAACCTTGGAGCAGGCACCGTCAACGCTTATATAATGAACGACCCAGCAGCCAGTTCAATCGACTTCTCGGCGCTTTTAGGATTAGAAGAACAAGTAGGTAAGGTCAATATTGAGGTCTATCCTAATCCAACAAGCGATATCATAAACATACGGTCAACGAGCAACATCGACCTAGTAGAGATTTACGACTTGCTTGGGCAGAGGGTATTGAGCTCGACACTAACAGAAGGCATAAAGGTATCTCAATTACCGGTTGGGGTCTATGTCTTGAATGCCTATTCTGAGAACGGAAAGGTCACCAAGAAAGTAATTATAGAGTAGAAACGTAAAATATTGTAGGAAGCTATTACATCAATTGCAGTTAAATCCAATTAGGTGTTGGATTTTAGGAAAGAGAGCTCGAAAAGGCTCTCTTTTTTAATAGCGCACATAATCAATGATCTCAAGCCCATAACCGATCATGCCAACTCGTTTGGTATGCTCAGCATTACTGATCAAAAGTAATTTGCGGATATTAAGGTCATGAAGAATCTGGGCACCAATACCAAAATCCTTGGCATCCATTTCTATACGAGGTGCCTTAATAACCTTGCCTTTGGTTTGTGCTTCCTTAAGCGTATTCATGCGTTTTAACAGGTTCATGGACTGGCTTTGCTGGTTAATGAAAACAATAGCGCCTTTTCCAGCATCGTTTACCACCTTGAACATATCATCCAATTTCTTGTCAGCATTATTGGTAAGAGTTCCTAAGATATCGTTATTGACCAAGGAGGCATTGATTCTTGTTAGGATGTGTTCGTCAGGTTTCCATGAGCCCTTTGTCAGGGCAATATGTATTTGATCGTTGGTGGTCTGTTGATAAGCACGAAGCCTAAAACTACCAAAACGCGTCTCTATTTCGAAATCCTCTTTACACTCGATCAAGGAATCATGATTCATGCGATAGGCCACCAGATCCTCAATGGAGACGATCTTTAGGTCGAATTTCTTGGCAACCTCGATTAACTGTGGTAATCGCGCCATGGTACCATCTGCATTCAAGATCTCCACAAGGACACCGGCTGGTTCAAATCCAGCCAGCCGAGCAAAATCTACAGCGGCCTCTGTATGTCCTGTTCTACGCAAGACTCCGCCTTCTTTGGCTTTCAATGGGAAAATATGCCCTGGACGACCAAGGTCGAATGGTTTAGTGTTCTCATCGATCAATGCTTTTACGGTCTTTGCCCTGTCATGTACAGAAATTCCTGTGGTGCATCCTTGTCCGATCAAGTCAACCGATACCGTAAACTGCGTATGCTGCATTACGGTATTGTTTTCGACCATCATATTGAGTTCCAGTTCCTCACAGCGCTCTTCGGTAAGTGGAGCACAAATAAGGCCGCGACCATGAGTAGCCATGAAGTTGATCATTTCTGGAGTGACGGTTTCTGCTGCCGCAATGAAATCACCTTCATTTTCCCTGTTGGCATCGTCAACAACAATGATCACCTTGCCATTTCGAACGTCTTCGATGGCTTCTTCTATGGTATGTAACTTGAAATCGATGTTGTTAATGGTTTTCGTGATCATTATTCGCAATTTATCGGCAAAGATATTGGTTATTTTTTTATTGAATGACTTTGAGCTCTTCTTTCATTTTTTTCTTGTTGAATACATGCAAGAGAAAATAAAGTGGAATACCGACAACAATGAAAATAATGATGTTGAAACTATATTTCTTTTCTGCAATTTTATAGAAATTCGTTTGACTCATATAAGCCTTAGATAAGAAAACAAGGAACATGATGGTCGACGGGATAGCTATGACCAAAGCAACAATGGCCATTAGTGGAAGATTATTGTTATTCAGAACGAAGTAAGCAAGGATTCCTATAAGAAACGGGATATAGAAGAACAAGCTAATTCGTGAATTCAAAGTGAAATCCAAATAGTTCCTTTTGGCGTTTTCAAAACGATCATTGGAAATATGCCCTGCAATCTTAAGTTCCTGTTCAGAGATACCTCTTTCGTTCAAGATCCTGAACGCATTGTCCCTGTAGGTTTCATTATAATCGTATTTGCGATAGTTCTGGATGATATCGATCAGCCTAGAATTTTCATAAGCTCCGAATTTATCAAGCTCTTCTTGGGTAATGGATCTTTGAGAATCTTCAAAAACAACGATTTCTTCTTTAGGTTTGAACAGGTTAACAATCGGCTGGAGAAGCAAGTCAACATCAAAAAGACCACGATCCTTAGTGGCACGACTAGTTAGATAAATACTTACTGGTAGCATTATGATAGTAGATAACCAAGAAGACAACATAGGATTCAAACTACTGTCTTCAGCACTGTTCTTAGCGAAAATCCCGATGAAATGATAAACCAAGAAAAGTACTATTGCAATAACCATTGGTAGTCCAAGGCCTCCTTTTTTGATCAAAGCCCCAAGTGGTGCTCCGACAAAAAACAGGATGATGCAAGCAAAACCCAATGCAAACTTCTCATGGAAGACTATAATATGTTTATTC
>JABDMQ010000026.1 GCA_013001365.1 Flavobacteriaceae bacterium | reverse complement strand
TCTTGGTTTGATCTATGTAATCATTCAAGTCTGTAGCTGCTATGATAGCAGCTTCTTCTTCCCCGCCAATAATATCAATTTTAATATTACACTCTTTTGCTATCAGGTCAGCCACCTTTTTTCCATTAGCAGCTTCTCGCATTGCCGAGGTCGCACAAGCCTTGTATTTAACCACATGATGCGATTTCATAAGTAGATTGAACGCTAGCATAGTGTCTTGCATTCGCTTGATATTGGCCATAGATATTTTTCCTTTGACAAATACATCGGCACCCATTCTTATAGGCACCCGAACCAAAGAACTCTTCTTGAATCTTACAGGCTTTCCTTTCTCCTCAATAATATTTGAAATAAGCAATCTAACAGCATTTGACCCTATGTCTATTGCGGCGAATTTCTTTATGCTGATCATGTCTCTACTTCTGGTTTATATAAGTAATTCGGAGAATTCAATAATCTTTGCAAATTATCTTTACAAACAAATGATATTGTGTGTTCATTTAAATTGTCATTAACACTTGAAGGCTTCAAGTTTTCGATGATGTTTTATCACCAGATATTAAGCAACAAATATATTCTATTTTGATTATAGGACATACAGTTAAACGGTGTAACTATTAAGAGATAGTTAACAGAATAAACATTCGGTATTTGTATTTTATCGATATTATTAGTCTTTTTAAGGATGAAATTGTATATTGCAGCACTTAATTAGTCCATTCCCAATGATTTGATATTATATCAGCTGCTATTAGTAGAGTATTAATAAATGGCAAGTCCCATGCTATTGCTAGTAGAATAATAGTTAGTATGAGTAAAAGACCTACTCTGTTATTGTTTTTTATCTTTTTTGGCTTGGCATATGGAATTGCCCAGGTCCAGGTACCATTCACTCCCCGCTATAACGAATCAATTAAAGGAGATGTAACGATCATTGCCAATAATATGGTATCTCAAGATGATACTAATAATTATAATGGCAATAATGGCAATCATGATTATGATGATAATGTATATGTCGATATAGATAGTGATGCAAGTACATTTAATTCCAGTAGTGCTAATTTCTCAAATCCAGACCTGAATGTTCAATGTATCTCCATTTATAAGGCATTTCTCTACTGGGCTGCAGCAGATAAAGAAAAAGACAATGGTGACGACAATCAACCTGGGTGGAATTATAATGATATCAAGCTCATGCTCCCAGGAGAAACAGATTATACAACATTAACTGCAGACGATGTAATTTTTCGAGGTCGAGATGCACATTTTAGTAATGAACCATATATATGCTTTAAGGATATAACGGATTCTGTTTTGGCCTTGCCAGATGTTTATGGCGCGTATCAAGTGGCAAATATAGAAGCAAAAGAGGGAGATTTGTACACCCATTCAGGAGGAAATGTTGGTACATCAGGGGGCTGGCAAATAGTCTTCATATATGAAAGCCTTGAACTACCTGCAAAGAACATTACATTGTTTGATGGATATGCTCATGTTACTGCAAGCGTCAATAATTTTGAGATAGATTTCAATGGATTTCAAACAATACCAACTGGTAATGTAAGTGCTAATGTAGTATTTGGGTCTTTAGAGGGAGATCGTGACTTACAAGGAGATAGACTGCAGATACGTAATGTTGCCAATAATTTCGTTGACATAAGTACTCCTATGCGAGATGCAAATAACTTTTTTAATAGTAGGATAACGGTTGCCAATAATAATTTTGTGAATAGAGACCCTGCAAGTCGAAATACCTTGGGCTTTGATGCTGGGGTCTTTGCTTTAGACAATCCTGGAAATACAATAATAACCAATAATCAAACTGCTGCAACTCTTAGAATGACTTCAGACCAAGAAACCTATGGTCTTTATTTGCTAGGATTAGCTGTAGAAGTATGGGAACCAAACTTGAATCCATTACCTATCAGCTTAATTACTGGAACAAACCCTACCAATCCAGGAGACACCATTGGTGTCGTCTTCAATGTTCAAAATACTGGTAATGATGATGCAGTAAATGTCACCTTCACAACTATTTTGCCGCATCAAGTCTCTCTGGTCCCTCCAACAAGTTTGCCTACAGGTGTCAGTTATAACTACGATGATACAACAAAACAACTTTCATTTTCTATTGAAGATGGCCTTGTCGATGTGGGTGATGATGTTATTGATATAGAATTCGATCTATTGGTAAACGATGAGTGTTATTTCTTGGAAGATAATTGTGATCTTTCTCTTGACATTCAGTTTACCGCGACATACAATGGCATCATCAATCCAGACCCTCAGATTGCTGAAAGTTCTTCGGATATAACATCATGTGTTGCCTTGCCATTGACCATTGATATTATTCAACCAACTGTTAATTGGGCCACGCCACCCTTCTTCCTCAATGCATCAATTGAATGCGATAATACAGCAGCACTTGCTATTGCTCAAGGTCTTGAGCCGGAACCAGACAAATGTGTATTTACACTTATCAAGACTTCAGGGGAATTTGTTCCCTACCCTAATTGCCCTTCCTCTGGAACGTATACAAACACATGGAATTTTACCGATGCCTGTGGAGTGACCATTGAAGACTATGTTCAGGTTATTGAAATAATTGATACAACATTACCAACAGCCTCTAATTTGCCAGATGTCAATGTGCAATGTATTGAGGATATTCCAGGGCCAGATATTGAAGTAGTGACCGATGAGGCTGATAATTGTTCGGTACCAAGCGTTGCATTTGTTTCTGATGTTTCTGATGGCATGACATGCCCACAGACCCTTACAAGAACCTATAGTGTAACAGACGATTGCGGAAACTCAATTGAAGTTACCCA
This sequence comes from Flavobacteriaceae bacterium, assembly GCA_013001365.1. GTDB lineage: Bacteria > Bacteroidota > Bacteroidia > Flavobacteriales > Flavobacteriaceae > JABABD01. Next base: position 1,679 of record JABDMQ010000026.1, on the reverse strand, counting down.
AAACTTCATTATCAACGATGATATTGCTCCAACAGCTAGCAACCCAGCACCTATAATCCTTGAGTGCGGCGAGGCCATTCCAGCTGTAGACATTTCTGTAGTTTCTGATGCGGCAGATAATTGCGCTTCGCCATCAATCATACATCTGTCAGATGTTTCCAATGGACAATGCCCTGAAATCATTACCCGTACTTTTCAACTCTCTGATCTTTGCGGCAATTCTATAACCGTTGCTCAACAACTTATTTATGAGGATACAACTGCGCCGACACTTATTGACCCCATTGATGATAACTTAACGGTTAATTGCGATGAAATTCCCGATATTCCTTCACCTCAATTTGAAGATGAATGTTCAGCCAATTTAACAGTAAGTTATAGTGAAACGGATACAAATGATAACAATACTATAGATTATGACATAATAAGACAATGGTCTGTTTCTGACGAATGCGGGAATATTTTTGTCCTGACCCAGAACATTCATGTCCTTATCGCAAATTGTATTGTTTCTTCGTGTAATTCATGTGGAGTTGTAGATGATACTATTCCACCAACAGCTAGCAATCCAGCGGATCTAGTTGTTAATTGCTCCGAAAGCATTCCTCCTCCTGACCCAAGTGTAGTAACTGATGCTGCGGATAACTGTGTACCACCAGAAGTGACTTTTATCTCAGAAAGCGTCAGCTTCGATTGCTTTGAGAAAGTGACCCGAATTTATAGGGTAACGGACGAGTGTGGTAACTATATTGATGTAATTCATAATATAAATGTTATTGACGATGTATTGCCTACTGCAAGTAACCCACCAGATATTGATGTAACTTGTGTTAGTGACGTTCCTTCACCGGATATTAGTGTCGTAACTGACGCCGCGGACAATTGTTCTGTACCTACGGTCTCCTTCCTTTCAGATGTATCCAATAATGGCTGTGGTGACAGAATTACCAGAACTTATAGAGTAACAGATAGCTGTGGCAACTTTACTGATGTTGTACAAACCATAAATGTTGTAGACGATGTATTGCCAACGGCAAGTGCTCCAGAAAATATAACTGTACAGTGTATCGGAGATGTACCTTCTCCTGATATTGCCCTTATTACTGATGCATCAGATAATTGCTCAGCACCTACAGTATCTTATATCTCAGACGTAAGTGATGGCCAATCCTGTCCAGAGACTATTACCAGAACTTATCGTGTCACTGATTTTTGCGGAAATTATATCGACCTGCAGCAAGCAATAATGATCAATGACGATATTGCACCAACGGCCAGTAACCTACCAACAGAAAACCTAGAATGCCTTGAAGATCTTCCGGAACCGAATGTTAATTTAGTAACCGACGCTTCAGACAATTGTTCTGTGCCAGAGGTTGCTTTCGTTTCGGATGTGTCTGATCATCAATCATGTTCAGAGACCATTACAAGGACCTATAGTGTAACGGACGATTGTGGCAATACCACTAATATCACTCAGCTTTTCGTCATTAACGATAATACGGCTCCTACTGCAAGCGACCTGCCCTCGGTTGAGCTTGAATGCATAGACGAACTTCCTTCGCCTGATATAAGTTTAATAACAGATGCTGAAGACAATTGCAGCATTCCTGTTGTAGAATTCGTTTCTGACGTATCGAATAACGAAAGTTGTTCTGAGATCATTACTAGAACTTATT
>JABDMQ010000395.1 GCA_013001365.1 Flavobacteriaceae bacterium | reverse complement strand
AAATTAGGATTGCTAAGTGATTTCTGATAATCAACAAAGGCTATTGCCCCAGCATTCTGCATATCAAAAAGCTCCGCAAGGTGTTGCCCTTTGCTTTCCTTAGTGAGAGCGCCTAGAGGCAGTAATTGTACTGGATGACCCTTTGACCTTCCGATAGCAAAAGCAATATCTGAACTTGTATCTAAAATGGGATTCGTATTAGGATTCATTGCAACTGCAGTAAATCCAGAGTAGCCAGCAGTTTTCAGGCCATTCTCAATTGTTTCGCGCTCCTCATAACCAGGCTCACCAAAACTTACACTGCTATCAAACCAGCCTTGTGAAATATGAAGGTTTTCTAACCTGATTTCCTTGTAATTATTAGTATTGTTTATTCTCTTGGCAATTTTGGTGATAATGCCATTTTCGATTAGAATATCTTGTGTCGTATCGTGAAATTCGCTTTTTGAATCAATTATAGTGGCAGACTTTATAATCAAGTTCATTTAATGTATTTTAAAATAAGCATTTCGATCACTAAGAATATTAAGGCAAAAATAACAAACCATTTCCATAGCTCATTGATTTTCATTTCACTTTTTATATCTTCAACGACTTCTGGAATTGAATTTACAATTAAATCAGCATGATTACTTTCAATATCATGATATCTTAAGGAACTTTCGCTTCTATTATAATTGTAGCTCACTTTCTTGACAACCTCATTTTCGTTGAGGACATTATAGGTCCCGGCAGATACAGGCGATTCTTGTGTTGTTAGTCTTAATTGCGAAGCAGAAGGAACTTGTCGTGGAATTACTTGAATATTGTCTTTAACCAATTTCACGACATTGTCCTTTTGCACTAAGGTCTTGACATCGTACGTATTCGTCCTTCCTATGGTGTAATATAGATCTGGTAATTTCAAGCTTTGCTTGGCAATGTTATAAAGAGTTGGCACAATTAGAGGAGAGTTCTTGAAATTCGTGTTTTCCGAATTTAAGGGAGCTGCAAAAATAAATGCGTTACTGCTCTTCTGAAGAAACGGCTGGCCATTCTCAAATTCTAATATAGAAGAGCCGCTAGTGTTCTTTATAGAATAATGATGATTAACTTTAGGATACTGGAAATTATCAATTTTCTTATCGAAAACCCCTGAATATAATGGATGTGAAAACTGAATGGTCGTTATTTTGACTTCTTCCTCTATAAGCTTATCGAATGTCGCGAAATTATAATTCGTAAATAATTGATTATAAGAATCTAAGTTAACATTATACGAAGGTATGATTATTATATATCCGCCGTTTCCTGTGAAGCTTTTAAGAGCTGTTATCAACGAATTAGGGATTGTTTTCAATTCATTGAGTACAATGATATTCTGATTAGTTATATCACTATAATTCAAACGTGATAATGGCGAGGAGGAAAAATTGAATTCGTCTTCTGTATAGACCCTATTCAAGAAGGAATCGTTTGCTTCATTAATGGAAAGGACGTTTATTTTCTCTGTAGCATTTATATTGAAGAAGAATTCATTGTCAAATTGCAAGTTATTATCACTTAAGACGATCTTTCCATTGATCTCTTGGTCGATTGGCAAATCGAATTGTATTCGCATTTCATCTTCGATTGAGATCGAAGTCTTTGCTGTTAAGTTATCGCCATTATATAATGATATAGGGAGGTTCTCGATGGACTGTCCTGTATTCTTTATAAACACATTCAATTTAATGTTGTTGACGTCCATTTTGGATATTGAAACACTATCTATAAACGCATTATTTAGGTTTACAGGTTTCAATTTTACCAAATTCACGTTTATCGTAGAATCGGCAATTGACGAAAAACTTCCTTCTTTCTGCTGAAAATCTGAAATTATGACCAGATCCTTAATCGTACCCGCATTCTTGCTAAACATCTTAGACGCCTTGAACTGCATGGCATCGTAATCCAGTTGATTTGAAGAGTAGGGTAGTTGCAGTAAATCGTTTCTTATGGCTTTTAATGATGTATTTCGGAATGTATTGTTATTAGTAATGATCGTTAGCTCTTCATCATCAGGAAATTCAGTAAGTATGTCTTGAACAGCACGCTTCATAAGCTCTCCTTTGGATCCCATTGCTTGCATACTAAATGAATTGTCCAAATATAATACGGTCTCTCTTTCTTGATTGAAGGTATCTGATTTAGAGGTAAAAGGTTGAGCGAATGCCAGAACAGCACATGCTAATAACAGTAACCTAGTGATCAAAGTGAGCCATTTCTTCAATTGTGAGCTTTTTCGAGTTTGCAAAGTGACCTCTTTCAAGAAAGCCACATTGGTAAATGGCGTTTCCTTAAAACGTCTTAATTGAAATAAATGAATAATGATCGGTATTAGAAGCAGCAGTAACGCATAGAGAAGCTCAGGATGTTTAAACTGCATTCCGTTGTTTGGGTTTTAGTTCGCTAAATACCTTTTATGAATTCTCAAATATAGAAAATGAACGG
>JABDMQ010000361.1 GCA_013001365.1 Flavobacteriaceae bacterium | reverse complement strand
ACCTGAAACTCTATAGTGCACCAGGGGGTGGATATGCCATTAGCATTAAGAAGGTGGACTAATTATAGAATGAAGTAGTAAGGCTATTCAATTAGGGTTTTGACCTCTTGGAAATCCAACCCTCCATAATTACCCGAACTCATTAGTAATAAGGCTTTATTGTCTAAACTTTGAGCAAAAAGGAATTCCTTGAAATCATCGGGATTGGTATAAATGATCAAGTCATCACGTTCAAAAGCTGATGCAATTTGCTCGTGGGTCACTTCTTCCAATTTCTTGATCTTAACAGCATGTGGTGAGTAAAAAACAACAGCTGTATCTGCAGCGTCCAATGCACCTTTATATTCCTTCAAGAATTCAGCGTTCAAACTACTATAGGTATGTAATTCCAAACAGGCAACAAGCGTTCTATCTTGGTACTGCTCCTTGACGGCGTTAGTGGTGGCGGCTACCTTGCTTGGCGAATGCGCAAAGTCCTTGTAGATAACACTATTATTATTTTCAGCTATTTTTTCCAAACGCTTGCTAGCGCCTTTAAATGTTGCGATAGCTTCATAGAAATCATCCTCATCAATTCCCATGTTCTGGCATATCCATTTCGCTCCAGCCAAATTATTCAGGTTATGCTTCCCGAAAACCTCAATAGGCATAGGGCCTTCAGGTGTTTCAAGAAGTGTTTGTCCGTTCTCGACGAAGTATTCCGACGTCTTGTAAGGCAATTTCCTTATGGAATTTTCAGAGGCTTCAACTACCCGTTTTACTTCTTCATCTTCAATATTATAGGTAATGCTTCCACCATTTACAATACTATCAACGAATATGCTGAATTGCTCTACATAGCCGTTATACGTCGGGAACACATTTATATGATCCCAGGCAATACCGCTTAATAAGGCAATATTAGGCTTGTACAAATGGAATTTTGGTCGTCTATCGATCGGCGAACTTAGGTACTCATCACCTTCCAAGACAATGAAATCATTATCTTCTGTCAACTTCACCATGACATCGAATCCTTCCAGTTGGGCTCCTACCATGTAATCAACTTCTCTGTTATGATAATGCATAACGTGCAAGATCATCGATGTAATTGTAGTCTTACCATGGCTACCGCCAATAACCACACGAGTCTTGTATTTGCTTTGTTCATAAAGGAATTCTGGATAACTATATATCTTCAACCCCAATTCTTGCGCCTTTATCAATTCTGGATTGTCTTCTTTGGCATGCATTCCCAAGACAATGGCATCAAGGTTTTCAGTGATTTTTTTTGGGAACCATCCAAAATCCTCAGGTAATAAGCCCTTCGCCTCCAATCGTGACTTGGATGGGTCATGAATAGTATCGTCACTCCCCGTCACCTTATATCCTTTATCATGCAGTGCTAGGGCTAGATTGTGCATCGCTGCACCACCAATGGCAATAAAATGTACGTTCATATAGAATTAAATGAAAACAAAGATACTACTTATCAGAATCCATTAAACTAAAGATTAGGATTAACTGCCACACTATTAAACAGTTTTGCTTTGGTACTGAAAAATTTATTTTGGATTTCAATAGCCTTTAATTGTCCATCGATTAGTTTTGATTCTCGAGAGTTCACCAAGAATAAAGAGCTTTCTCCCATCTGAAACTTACGCTCTTCAGCTTCAAGCATTTTGAAGTAGTCCATTACCATTTGATCAGTAATAGCATTTTGAGAAACATACGAGTCTAATTCCTGCTTCAAAGCACTTATTTTATTTTGAATATTAACACGTGTTGCATCAATTTCAAATTCCGTATCCTGTACTTTCAATTTTGCCAATTTAAGGTCGCCACGTTCTTTTCTTAAAAACAATGGTAAAATAACATTCAGGCCACCCTTATATTCAGCTGTATTAAAAGTCCTCGCTATATCTGGCGTTTCTGTAAGAAAATTATACTCAACATTAATTCTAGGCAATAGATTATTTGTCTTCAACCGCTTGTTTACTTCTAAACTTTGGCGCTTAAGATCCAAAGACAACATTTTAGGATGAAGATCAATTACTACTAAATCATCTCGCAATTTATTAATATTAAAAATTGCATCGATTATTGCTTCACTTTCTACATCTGGTATAACATCAGGTTGTAATTCTACTGGTAAATTATCGCCTAGCCATAAGAAGTTAGATATGTCTAATGCCGATTTAAGTAATTTAACGCGCGACTGTTCTAAACTCAATCGACGATTGTTCATTGCAATTCTTGCCTCAACCACATCAATCTGAGCGTTTTCACCAACTTCTGCACCTCGCTGTATGCCTCTAAATCGTAACTCTGCATTATTAAGGAAATTTTCAAATAATTTTAGCTCGTTGTAGGACTGTAGCCATTTAAAATACACGAGCGAGGCTTTGTACAGAATGTTATTGACCAAGATATCCCTGTCAGCCTGTGCTTGCTCCTTAAATAGTTTTGCCTGTTTTAATGAGGCCATTCGTTCGTTAATCAATAAATCTTTTGCAATTGGTACTGAAACTCCCGCACTATAGAGTCCATTTTGTGGAATAAAAGCTTCTGGATTGAGAAAATCACCCGTATTCTCCTCAAATGTTGCCTTCAACTCGACTCCAAACCAAGTTGGGATCTTGAACATCCCGTTCAGTCTATCGAAATATTCTGTATCCTTAAACTTTTTACGACTATAGTCTACCTCGAATTTAGGGTCGAAGGCACCACGGGATTTCATGAGTTTTGCCTGACTCTCATCAATAACAAGTTCCGCTTGCTTTACTATAGGGTGATATTTTTTGACATAGCCCAAATATTCATCAAACCGTAATACAGTTTTAATGCTGTCGTCTTGTGCAGCACCTACAAGGTTCAGAAGTACAAAAAGAACAAATAGTTTACTTTTCATAATTTACATTTTAGCTGTTTTGGGAGCTTCCTCAGGTTGATAATAATTTGGTGGGAACCCATTAAGTCTGCGCCATAGTTCAAACCAGATTGGAACATCTTCCAATAATGCCATTGTAAATGCGCCCGAACCGGCCCTGATATCTCGTGGCCATGCATGATCTTCTGGATCTGGTGCTAAAAGAATCCTGAATTTACCGTTGGCACTAATGAAATTTTCGATAGCAACCACTTCAGCACCATATGTGCCATAGGATACATTAGGCCATCCGCTAAAAATAATTGCTGGCCATCCATCAAATTGAACTCTTACTTTTTCACCGATGTGAATTAACGGAAGATCAATTGGCTCCACATACGTTTCTACTGCCAGATCTACTTTCGAAGGCATTATTCCAACTAATTCATCGCCTTCTTTAAATGTTACACCAATACCACCTTTAAGGGCTCTATTAATGTACCCATCGTTTGGTGCAGTTATAAACAATAAGCTATTGCGTATCTTATAGTTTGAATATTCGTTATCTAGTTTCGAAACCTGTGCTTCGGTATCGAATTGACTGGATTGAGCACTGAATCTATCACTCTGTGCTTTAGAGATTTTATCTGCATATTCTGCTTTTACCCTGGATATCTCGACTTGAGCATTTATCACTTCGTTTTTACTAGCTAATAATTTAGCTTCTTGCGATATCTTCTTGGCTTGTCTCTCTTGCAGTTTAACCCGCGCATCTTCAACATTCTTTAGTGCTACAAATCCATCTTTAAATAAGGTATCGGCTCGATTGAACTTGGTTTGAGCGATCATTAAATTTGTATTTGCAGCCTGCAAGTCTATACTATCAGCTTGTACTTTTAGTTTGGACTGTAATAATTTGTTTTTAGCTTGCTCCAATATTAAGCTACGCTCATTTATTAATGCTTTGATTCTAACTCCTTGAGCCTTTACTTTCTCAGTGTAGGACTGTACCGCAAATGCTTTTGCATCGCGTTGTTGTGCAGTTCGAACCATCAGATCTGGATCAAAATACTCACTCTTAACCTCAGAGATCTGCATGATCGTATCGCCTTTACTTACAGAGTCTCCTTCACGAACGAACCATTTTTCAATTCGTCCTGGTATCTGTGATTGTATAGTCTGAGGTCTCTGCTCTGGGGTGAGGGTGGTCACAGTACCCCTACCCGTTATATTCTGGGTCCAAGGTAAAAACAAGATGACTAACCCGAATAACACAAAAGCAAATAAAAACCTGTTGAAGTATTTATAGTATTTTCTGTTCAAGACGCGCTTACCTGACTTGTAAGTGTCCAAATTGAATGTACGATTTAGATGGTTATGAGATATATTCAGCATGGCAATTACTTTTTTATTCTTCCTTTCTCAAGAGTTATGATTTTTTGACAGGCATTTATCCAATTATCATTGAAGCTAACGACGACGATAGCCCATGGCCTTTTGGTATCTGTCAAGTATTTCATGATTTTGTTAGTCTCTTCTATCTCAAACTGGTCCAAAGGATCTTCCAAAACTATTAGAGTTGGTTCTTTAACTATTGCTCTCGCCAGAACAATTTTCTTGGCAATTGAATATGATATTTGCTTTCCTTCTGGATATAATACCGTATGTAATCCATTTAATTGTTGTTTAACGAACTCCGTGAGCCCAACATTATCTAATGCCGTATAGATTTGATCATCTGTAATTGATGCATCTCCAAATGTTATGTTCTCTCTTATACTTCCTTCAAAAGGAGTTTCTTCAGATAATGCTAATCCAATTTGCGATCTATAATGATTCAAGTTCAATCCTTTAAGTGATCGTTCATTCACAAAAATATTACCTTTGCTTGGCTCGATAATTCCGGCTATCAAGCGAAGCAAACTTGATTTTCCAGAACCGCTTTTACCTTTTACAAGTATTCTATCCTTGGGCCTTATACTAAATGAAATCTGGTTTAGAATTGGCTTTTCCTTGTTTGGCACTTGATAGTCTACATTTTCAAATTCAATCCTAAAACTATCATCAAATAAGACTTCATCACCAGTATTTGGCTCCAATTCCTTGTCCACTACTTGTCCCAATTTTTCTAGTGCAGTCAATACATCATAGAATGGTTCAAGCCCAAGAATTAGTTTTTCAACAGAACTAATAACCAATAAAATGATGATTTCCGCAGCAACGAATTGACCGATATTCATTTGTTGATTAAGTACTAAAACACCTCCAATGATCAATAAGCCAGCAGTTACGATCACCTTGAATCCAATCATTTGAATGAATTGAGTTACAAGAACTTTGAAATGACTTTCACGAGCTTCCAAATAGTCCTCAACTAAGTTGTCATTCTTGGATATTGCGAGATTTGTTTTACCAGATAATTTAAAGCTAACTACGGCTCTGGCCACCTCTTGAATCCAATGTGCTACCTTATACTTGTTCTTGGACTCATCAAGGCTTGTAGTCATTCCTCGCTGTGCTGTAAATCTAAAAACCACATAGATCAATAAGAGTAAGAAAACTCCAAATATTATAAAGACAGGATGATAGAATGATAATAAAATCAATGCGAACAAGATCTGTAACATGGCTGTAGGAACATCAACCAGAATCTTTGCCAGGCCTTTCTGAACACTCAACGTATCAAAAAAACGATTTGCGAGCTCTGGCGGGTAATAATTGCGTAATTCGTTCATCCTTATCTTTGGGAACCTGAACGTGAACTCAAATGAAGCTCTCGTAAATATTCTTTGTTGGATATTCTCTATAATACGTATTTGCATTAACTGCAATATTCCTGTAAAAGCCACGCCAATGGTTACCAAGACGACCAAAACTATCCACGATGTTGATATTTGAGCCCCTTGAATTAAATTAATAATGGCCTGTATGCCAAGTGGTAAGGAAAGAGAGACCAATCCTGAAAAAATGGCATAATAAAATACTTGAAGAACATCCCTTTTTTCAAGTTGAAGCAGACCGACAAGTCTTTGCCAAGGTGTGAGAATATTATTTTTCATAGTTTATTTTATAGCTTTAATTACTAAATCCTTAAAAAACAATGTAGGTGTAACTGATCTGTTACAATCGGTAATTGATTTAAAATGGTCTTTTAAGAAATGTTGATGAAGAGCGCCTTCAACCAATGTACTCGCAAGGCTTGCGGAGAATTCATATTCAGGATTAATGTCCATAATCATGTCTCTTAATCGTGTTATTAAACGTTTATAAATAACAAAGTAGCCTTCTTTGTTTTCCATATCTACTTCCTTGGTGAGATAAGATTTTGAGTATTCATTAATGATTATCCGGTTCAGTATAATTTCATTTATATGTGAGAAATTAGAATCCTCTTTAATTGTTCTAGTAACTATTTCAATAGCCTTATCAAGTTTCAGTTCAACATCAGATATGCTATGCGTTGCGAAAACCAATTGATATTCAATCCAAGCCCAATACCAAGATGTTAAGTAAAGCAGTATTTTATGCTTACTTTCAAAATATCTATAAACAGAACTTTCATTGGAGCCAATTTTGGCTCCTAATTTCTTGAATGTAAAAGCATCGAAACCTATTTCATCTATCAATAATATGCTGTTTTCAACAATTCGTTTACCAAGATCTGATGACTCAGGGTCCTTAATGTATATGGTCTCAGGAACTGCAATCCTTAAATTTGATAGTAAATTAATCATACTAAAATATTTTGATTGCAAATATAATAGTATTACTATTAATTTGTAATTTTTAACAGCAATTTAGCACTTCTGTTTAACCTTTTGGAAGTGCCTTATCAATTCCAGAAAAAATAATTAAGTTACATATTAAGGATGCGTTCCTTTTCTCTTTTAGCTTGCTTGAAGTTGGATCGTACTGATAAAGCCTTATCTATCCATAGAAGTGCCTCATCTTTGTTTAAACGATTCTTGCTTATTTGAGCTAAACGATAGTATGCCCATTCTATAGGGATACCATCCTTTACTGAATGATTCTTGATAAACGTCATTAAACAATTTTCCCCTTTGTCTAACTCAAGATTGTAATCGGCACAAACTTTCCCTATTTGATAATGTAGGGCATTCCTTTTATGAACATCATAGGCTTTCTCGATTGTAGCCACGGCTTTCTTTGGTTGCTGATGGTTCTCGTAAAACGCCGAAAGCTTGCTATAGCATGTCATTGACCCTCCTGCTTCTAGTGCCAACTTATAGTATTTCTCAGCTAATTCTGGTTTATTATCATATTCATGAACATAACCTTTGGCCAAATAGCCATCTACCTTCGACAAAACCTCAAGTTCTTCAGCATAATGCAACGACTTTTTCTTGCTCCCTCCAAAAATACCTGGTAACTGCATATAGAATTCTACCAAGGCCCATCTCGTATCTATATGCTTATGATCCAACTCCGCTGCTCTTGTGAATGACTTCTTGATGTCACCGATCAATCCTAAGGCCTTTATTTTATTTTGCAAGGCTTTCATACCTAGGACACCTCCATATTTATAATGAAAGTTGGCATTATATTCATCATGTTCTAGAAGCTTTTTATACTCCTTTAGGGCCTTGTCCCATTCTTTTTGATGGCCGTAGGCATCACCCAAAAGCTCAATGGCTTCAATATCAGACGGATTTGATACCACATGATGTTTGATGATATTTTCAGCCTTCTTGAATTCCTTGTTCTTGA
>JABDMQ010000342.1 GCA_013001365.1 Flavobacteriaceae bacterium | reverse complement strand
GAAGAAAACCATATTGGCGGATTGATTTTCTCAAAGGGAGGGCCTGTAAGGCAAGCAAAATTGAATAATAAGTTTCAGGCTTTGTCAAAAACCCCCTTGCTTATTGGTATGGATGCTGAATGGGGATTGAGCATGCGACTTGATTCGACCTATGCATTTCCTTGGAACATGACATTAGGTGCAATCCAGGATAATTCATTGATAGAGAGAACGGGGCAGCATATTGGTGAACATTGTAAAAGAATAGGTGTCCATTTTAATTTCGCTCCAGTGGCAGACATTAACACAAATCCCAAGAATCCAATAATAGGAAATCGTTCTTTTGGAGAGGATAGGAACAATGTAACCCAAAAGTCCTTGGCATTTATGAGAGGCATGCAAAGGGCAGGAGTATTGGCAAACGCCAAGCATTTTCCTGGTCATGGTGATACCGATAGCGATTCACATAAAACCCTGCCTACGGTTAATTTTCCAAGAAAGCGTATTGATAGTATAGAGCTTTATCCATATCAAAAACTCATTGATAATGGGTTGTCAAGTGTTATGGTGGCACATTTAAATATACCCAGCTTAGAAAGCAGGTCCGGATTTCCGTCATCACTTTCTGAAAATGTCGTAACCAATATCCTGAAGGATAGCCTAGATTTCAAGGGTTTAATTTTCACAGATGCTCTTGAAATGAAGGGAGTTTCTAAATATGATGATTCGGCTGAGGTAGATTTAGCGGCATTTGTTGCAGGCAATGACGTATTACTGATTTCTCAAGATCCAGCCAAGGGCATTGAAAGAATAATAGAAGCCTACAATAAAGGTAAGATAACCGAAGATCGACTAGCTCATTCTGTTAAAAAAATATTGATGGCCAAATACAAGGTCGGGCTCAATAACTACCGACCAATCATAACAAACAATCTATATAACGACCTAAATCGTTTAAAAGATGACCTGTTGTATGAAGAGCTCATGGAGAATGCCATAACAGTGGTTTCCAATCAAAACGAAATATTGCCACTCCGGAATCTTGATACCAAATCCATTGCCTATGTTGAAATGGGTGACGATGATGGCAGTGTGTTTTATAATGAACTTAAGAAATATACCAAAGTACATAAGATCGAAGCAAAGCGCCTTGATGAGATACTTAATAAACTTCAATCCTATAATACTGTCATCATAGGACTTCATAGATCAAATGCCAACCCTTGGAAAGACTTTGAATTCACGCCTAAGGAATTGGTTTGGTTGTACGAAATCGCAAGGACTAATACGGTCGTTCTCGATGTATTCGTTAGACCTTATGTAATGTTGGACATAAAGACCTTCAAGAATTTTGAAGGCATAGTAGTTAGTTACCAGAATAGTGAAATATCCCAAAAGAAATCTGCTCAACTCATATTTGGTGGTATTCCTGCTAAAGGTGTATTTCCTGTTACCACAGGAGCGAATCTCAGAGTTGGTGACGGATTGTTCCTAAATGAGTTGAAATCACTAAGCTATGGGTTACCTGAACGGGTAGGAATGAGTTCGGAGCGCTTAAAACGTGTAGATTCCCTTGCTCAAATGGCAGTTGATTCCTTGATGACACCAGGCATTCAATTACTCATAGCAAGAAAAGGCAAGGTTTTTTATAACAAGAACTTTGGAAAGCATACTTACAAAGGCAATCAGGTCGTTGATTCCGATGATATATACGATGTTGCTTCATTGACCAAGATTCTTGCAACATTACCTTTACTCATGGAATTAGAGGAACAAGGCATTGTATCTTTAGAGAGTAAACTTGGGGAGCTTATTCCAACTTTAAGAAGAAGTAATAAGAGTAAGATGACCATTAAACAAATCTTATCTCATTATGCAAGGTTACGACCATGGATTCCTTTTTATATCAACACGGTCGATTCAATTTCCAAAAAGCCTTTGCCAAAATACTATCGTCGCAAGCAAAGTAAGGAGTTCAATATAGAAGTGACCAACAATATGTACATGCGTACGGATTACATGGATTCGATAAACAAGGTCATCAAGGAAACTGAATTATTGGAAACTCTTAAATATAGATACAGTGATTTGCCTTATTATCTTATGAAACAATACATTGAGATGCATTATGGTAAGCCCATGGACGAACTGGTACAGCAACATTTCTATAAATCACTTGGCGCTAATTACACAACTTACAATCCATCAGAAAAATTCAGTAACACCCAAATAGTTCCAACTGAAGAAGATACCTATTACAGACATCAAAAAGTACATGGCTATGTTCATGATATGGGAGCAGCGATGCAAAATGGTGTTGGTGGACATGCAGGGATATTCAGTAATGCCAATGATGTTGCCAAGATTATGCAGATGTACCTTCAAAAAGGATTTTATGGTGGCAAACGTTACTTTAAGTCGGAGACCTTGGATAAATTCAATAAATGTTATTATTGCGATAACGACAATAGGCGAGGAATAGGATTTGACAAAC
>JABDMQ010000306.1 GCA_013001365.1 Flavobacteriaceae bacterium | reverse complement strand
TCGAGCCCGAGACCGATTTCAAGAATTACTTGCTCAAGACGGTTAATATTGGTAAAGTGATCAAGGAACTCAATTCTACCAAGCTTCAATCAGCAAGGTTCATTCATCACGATGAGTCAAAACTATTGCCACAATTCTTGAAACTTTTGCCAAACACCATTGCTGGAGGTGGCAAGGTCTATAAAAATACTGGAGAGGTACTTTTTATTTTCAGGAATGGGAAATGGGATTTACCCAAAGGCAGAGCTGAAAAAAGAGAGACCATAGACCAAGCTTCTATTCGAGAGGTTGAAGAAGAAACAGGGGTAGAGGGACTTGAGATAACAAGACCTTTGGAAATGACCTATCATATCTTCAAACGGAATGGTAAACACCAGATCAAGATCACCTATTGGTTTGAAATGAAAACCGAATATGATGGCCCTTTGTTTCCACAGGCAAAAGAAGGCATTACCAAAGCTGAGTGGTTGAATCCGGATCAGATTGAAGTGGCTTTAACTAACTCTTATGCTAATATCAAGGCTTTAATTGGATAAATTCTTCTATAGGAGCCCAGGTATCCCAAATTCGTTTCAACTTTCTCTTGAATACAATAGAATCTGGACTTAACTCGATCTTATCGAAAAGGTCATGCATTTCTCCTCTGACTTCTGGATGATTATCAGTTGTTCTGATCATTTCCTCCCAAGCTTCGATGTGCTCTTTGAAGGCAATATGGAATTTTTCTGGACAAGCATTGAATTCCAACTCATTCAATGATTCGATATAGTCCTTGATAGTTTCGCTTAAGCTTATGGTTTTAGAAGCATTATTCCTAATGCTACCTAATGAATCATCCATTCTAATTACACTGTCAACACACGATTTCTGTTCTTCCTTGTATGCGTTCGAATTACAGGAAAGTAAACAAGCGATCAGAAACAGTAAGACCAATTGATTTTTTATACTCTTTGTCATGGTATTCTATAAATCGGGTATTGCAGATGAGCTTTTTCATAATAGCCACTGTGTTTATGGATATAGTCCAGTTGGGCATACCAATTCTCCGCAAATTCCTTGTCATACGTCTTTTTGAGATTGAAATTAATATGCATCTTCGGGTCTGCTCTCATCAGTACCTTGGCCTTGTCTTCCCAAACATAAGGTGAGAATCCTTCTTTTTGTTGTAGAATGGTATCAAAGAAA
This sequence comes from Flavobacteriaceae bacterium, assembly GCA_013001365.1. GTDB lineage: Bacteria > Bacteroidota > Bacteroidia > Flavobacteriales > Flavobacteriaceae > JABABD01. Next base: position 8,658 of record JABDMQ010000306.1, on the reverse strand, counting down.
TTCCAATTAAAAAATGAATCAGGTGCTTGAGGCTCCAAAGTTTCCAATAAGTATCGAAATGCGGATTGGCCTGTTTTTATTAGTAAGTCTCCCTCTTTAAAAGTCATTTCCATGATTTTTGTTTCTATCTGCGTATTGTAATGCGGATAATGACCTTCGTAGGGGTTGGTCCGAGTTTTATAGTCTTTGATCCTGTAAGCTTCAATAGTGAGTGTTGTGTCATTCTCAAAACGAGTCATTTCTACATTATTAAGCTCGAGTAACTCGACCACATTATGCCAGCCTTTTGGAATGATATAGGCCTGTGGCACAGAGACCTCAATTTTCGGGACGAAATGATTACGGTAATTCACCTCTTTGATAAAAGGCTTGTTCCTATCGAATTTCAAGCGTTGTGCACCCGTGATTTCACTTGGTATCATGCTGCCGTCGTAGCCCTTGAAATCAATGGTAGATGACCTTGTAGTATCTATCGTCCAGTCCAAAGGATAACTCTTCAGCTTTTGATTTGATGCTTTGGCATTTTGCCTTAACGCCTTGATTTTTTCTGAATCTTCATCCACTATCTTAATCATGCTTCTCATAAGTTCATAGGTACCTTCAACGCGTTGTTTGTACGGTTTTAACATATGCGTTTCGACCATCATGCCTAAGGTGTTGAAGAGCGTTGTGTACCCTGTTGAGTACCTCGGGTAATCCATGAACTGACTGAATCCTTTTTCAGGTACTCTATTGAACACGTTAACATAAGGTGTAATATCCCAGTTTTTTTGCGATAGGCTTGCTTCCAAACCAGGCATCATTTCCGTATGAAGATAATTGCCAAGTTCTCCCCCTAGCTTATTATGTTGTGTGAACAGATGAGTCAATGTATATTGATAATCGGCACCATTGCTTACATGATTATCGATAAAAACATCAGGTTTCACCAAATGGAATATCTCGGCAAAAGTCCTTGAGTTCTTCGTGTCTGCTTTTATGAAATCTCGATTAAGGTCATAATTACGCGCATTACCCCTAAACCCATATTCCTTGGGGCCATTTTGGTTAGTTCTGGTGGTTGAATTCCGGTTTAGGCTACCACCAACATTATAGATCGGAATTGTAACTAATACCGTTTTCTCTGGAGTCTCGATTTTGCCTTGAACTATATCCCGAAAGAGCATCATTACGGCATCGATGCCATCACTTTCACCTGGGTGAATGCCATTGTTAATTAAAAGAATCCGTTTATCTTTTCTAATGCTCTGGAATCCAAAATTACCATCAGGGTTTAAAGTGATAATATGCAAGGGCATTCCTGAATCTGTTTGTCCAATGGCTTCCATAGATATTTGTGGATAGGCTTGTTCCAAATCGATGTAGTATTGAATGGTCTGTTCATATGTAGCTGTTTCAGTTCCGTTGGTCTTTTCAAAAACAGTGGTAAAATCAGCATTAGGATTTTCTTTTTTTGAGGTACATGATACAAGTATCAAGACAAGCATGATCAGTTTCTTCATCTTAAACGTTTAAGCACTCAAACTTAGTTAATTTCGACCAATGAGGTATTGTGTGTCAGGATAATAAATGTATTTTTGGCGCTTCTTAAATATTGCCTCATGACCGATTTCATTAGAAGAAGAACTGCCAATGCAAAGAACGATATACTAAGTGGTCTAACCGTGGCCTTGGCCTTGGTGCCAGAAGCTGTTGCATTTGCTTTTGTAGCAGGTGTGGATCCCTTAGTTGGACTATATGCTGCTTTTATGATTGGTTTGATAACTTCCATTTTTGGAGGAAGACCAGGTATGATAAGTGGTGCCACAGGGGCATTAGCAGTAGTCATGGTTAGCCTGGTTTCTGAAGGCAATGCTATGGGAGTAGAAGGTGAGCAATTGGGATTATACTATCTCTTTGCTACAGTGATCTTGATGGGTTTCATTCAGATGCTTGCAGGTGTTTTCAAATTGGGTAAATTCGTTAGGTTGATTCCGCATCCTGTAATGATGGGATTTGTTAACGGCCTTGCGATTGTCATATTTCTATCGCAGCTAGGTATGTTCAAGGTGTTTGAAGGTGGAGAGAAGGTTTGGATGCATGGCAATCAGCTTTGGATCATGTTAGGATTGGTAGTTCTGACAATGGCCATTATGTTCGGGTTACCTAAACTGACCAAGAAATTACCAGAAGCCTTGCTTGCCATTGTGGTAGTATCAGCCATTGTAATTTTAGGAAACCTTGATGTTGCAACGGTTGGAAGTTTTATAAGAGAAGGCGGTGGAGAAGGGCTTAAAGGCGGATTGCCCGCATTCCAGTATGATATCTTCAATAAAGTCCCTTTCAATCTGAAGACCCTGAGTTTCATTTTTCCATACGCATTAATTCTTGCAGCCATTGGCTTGATAGAATCCCTGATGACCTTGAACTTGATAGATGAATTGACGGAAACACGAGGAAACTCCAATAGGGAGTGTCTGGCTCAAGGTAGTGCGAACATTGTCACTGGGCTATTTGGAGGTATGGGAGGCTGTGCAATGATAGGGCAATCGATCATCAATATAAAAGGTGGAGGTCGAGGAAGATTGTCTGGTATTGTTGCAGCACTCGCATTATTGGCTTTCATCCTTTTTGCTTCAGGGCTTATCGAACAAGTCCCCATTGCGGCATTAGTAGGTGTCATGTTCATGGTAGTTATCGGCACTTTCGCATGGAGTAGTTTCAGGATCATGAACAAGATACCGTTAACAGATTTGTTCGTGTTGATTTTGGTTTCGGCATTAACAGTTTTCTTCGATTTGGCTATTGCAGTAATTGCTGGAGTTATCGTGAGTGCCTTGGTGTTTTCTTGGGAAAATGCAAAGCGAATTCGTGCACGTAAACGAATTAAGGAGGATGGTACTAAGATCTATGAGATCTGGGGTCCGCTTTTCTTTGGAAGCATTAGCGCCTTTAATGAAAAATTTGATGTAAAGAACGATCCTGATAAGGTTGAGATAGATTTTGTGGAATCTCGTGTTAGTGACCACTCTGCCTTAGAAGCTATTTTTAATTTAGTGGAGAAGTATGAAGCAGTTGGGAAATCAATTAAATTAAAGCACTTAAGCAAGGACTGTAAAGTATTGTTGTATAAGTCGAGTCCTAAATTCAGGGAAGTCATTGAAGAAGATATCGATGATCCGCGATATCACTTGGCAGCTAATCCTGAGGATTTCCCTAATCCATTAGGAGATTATAAATTATAAAAGTGAGTGTTTACTCATTTTGATTATCAAATAAGACCGTATTTATTCAGTAAAAAGGTGTTGAATGCATTTTGGTCCTCATCCTGACCTTGTAAAATAGAAGATAGAATTCCTTCTAAAATATTCAAGACCAAGTTAGCCTCATGTTCTGGATGTTTATAACGTAATTTAGTAAAGGCCTTGATTAAGGTCTTCTTTATGAGTTCCATTGTGATAGGATTATTGTCTGGTAATTCCCATTTAAGTTTGAAGAATAGGTTCCAATTTTGGATTTCCGAGGAATTCAAGTTAAATGGAAGATTCAAGGTTTCAATCAATACTAGTTTGGGGTCATCTTCTTTTGTGATTGAATCCAGATGCTTGTTAATCTTAATTGAAGTATCCTTGATAATAGCTTTGGCCAATCCTTCCTTGTTATGGAAATGCCTGAAAATAAGCCCTTCACTTACACCTGCATACTTAGCTATTTTATACGTGGAGGTGGCATGATAGCCTTCCGAAGTAAATAGCTCAAGCGCTGCTTCCAGGATTTTAGTTTGTTTTAATGTCATATTAAGTGAGTGAACACTCATAAATATACAAAATATGTTCAAAAGAAGCCGCAGAATAGGCTAATTATAGAATTTGTCCTCATCAACCACCAATGTTGTTAACTCAACAGTATGCTTGTCTGGGTCTTTAAGATAAATGGAGTGTGTGTAGTGATGGTCTTGAAATACAAAGGTTTCTCCAAGTGAAACAAAATATTCCTGTGCTTTATTAAAATCTTCTAGTGAAACATTAAAAGCGAAGTGATCGATCTTGATGTTATTAGACAAACGTTCTGAATTCTTGATGTTAGGATTGGATGGAAAAATGGCTACTGCCAGTTTATCTCGCATCATGAATATTGGATACTCTCCCCATTCCTTGAATTTATGTGCTTTCATCCCTAATGTTCTAGTGTACCAATCAATAGACTTTTGCATGTCCTTGACACGAATAGCAACATGATCTATGGAATTTAACTTAAAAGGAGTCATTTCTCTATCCTTACGCTCTTCGGTACCAATTTGGTATAATCGCCATCATTCCTGATGACATCTCGTACTATGGAAGACGCAATATATGAAGTCTTAGCAGCAGTCAGCAAGAACACGGTCTCTATAGGGGCTAGGTCACGATTGGTATGTGCTATGGCCTTTTCGAATTCAAAATCTGCGGGATTGCGTAAGCCCCTAAGAATGAATTCTACACCAAGTTCCTTGCAGAAATGAACTGTTAGGCCTTTATAAGTGACAACCTTTACTTTAGGTTCGTCTTTAAAGGCATCTACTATGAATTTCTTTCTCTGGTCCAAGGAGAACATATAGTTCTTGTCCGCATTGATACCTATGGCCACTATTACTTCATCAAAAAGCGTCACACCTCTTTGAATGATGTCATAATGTCCCAATGTCAAGGGATCGAAGGATCCTGGAAATAATGCTCGCTTCATAACCTAAAATTACAGTTTTTTATTCAATGCTTCTTCAATGGCATTACTGAACAGTTCCGTTAAGCTAATACCGGCATGTGCTGCTTGTTGCGGCAAGATGCTTTCTTTGGTAAGTCCTGGGATGGTATTTATTTCAAGAAGATGAGGCTCACCATCCTTGAAAATATATTCGCTTCTCGAGAATCCTGTTAACTTGAGGATTTCATAGACTTGCTTTGCCACTGCATTGACCTTGTTTTCTTGGTCTTTGGTAAGTCTTGCTGGAGTGATCTCCTGGGACTGGCCAAGATATTTGGCCTTATAATCGAAGAAATCGTTATCACTCACAATTTCTGTAATAGGAAGCACTTTGACCTCTCCTTTATATTTTATCACACCTACTGATACTTCTGTGCCATCCAAGAAAGATTCAATAATGATCTCATTATCCTCATTAAATGCCAATTCAATGGCGTCCTTAAGATCCTCTTTCTTGTAAACCTTGCTAACACCAAAACTACTTCCAGCTTTATTGGCCTTTACAAAGCAGGGTAGACCAACTTTGTCAATAATGCGGTCTTCTTCAATGGTGTCACCATTATCAAGATAATAGGACTCGGCACATTTTATTCCATATGGATTTAATACTGCTAGGGTATCTCGTTTGTTAAAAGTCAGTGCTGCTTGGTACATCGAACAACTAGTATGTGATATATCGAGTAATTCAAAGTATCCTTGCATAAAACCATCTTCGCCAGGTGTGCCGTGAATGGCATTGAAGACACAATCGAAGGTGGTCTTTGTTTCATTCAGCATAACAGAAAAGTCATTTTTGTCGATCGGGAATTCATTGCCACTTTTATCCACGTACACCCATCTATCCTTGAAAATATGTATACGATATCCAATAAATTTAGAATTGTCCAAGGAGTCGTAGACCACTTGTCCGCTTTTCAGTGAGATCTCATATTCACTTGAATAACCTCCCATAATTATGGCAATATGTTTCTGCATACTAATAAAACGCGATTATAAACGTTTTCGTAAAAATATCACTTATTATCTGTAAACTAAAAACCTTGCAGATTTTATATATTTGTGAGATAAATTTTTTAGATGAGCATTGTAAAATTCTTGACCAGTAAAGTGTTTCTTAAACAGTTACTGTTGGCTATTATAGCAATTGTTGTTCTGTGTTTTTTGGTTTTGCAATGGCTTAAGATCACGACGAATCATAACGAGTTCGAAACGGTTCCTGACCTTAAAGGGAAAACCATAGAGGTTGCGCAAATTGAATTGAATGATAATGACTTAATGATGGAAATCCAGGATTCTGCCAATTACAACCCTAAGTACCCGAAATACTCAGTAATTGATCAAGACCCATCTGCAGGTGCTAAGGTCAAGGAAAACAGGAAGATATATATAACCTTGAATCCTTCGGGATACCGAAAAATAACTGTCCCGGACTTGCGACAGCAAACTTTCAGGAATGCTAAGCCAGTACTTAAGGCCTTGGGCTTTGAAGTTGGCAAGGTTACCTATCAAGATAATATTGCGAAAGACATGGTTTTGGGATTACGATATAAAGGAAGTGTCCTAAAGCCTGGAACCAAGCTCGAAAAAACAAGTAAGATCGACCTAGTCCTAGGTAATGGGAAACGCCCATCTAATTGATCGTTATGACAGAGGAACCTTCTGAAATAGAGGAAAACGATGATCTTTACGAACATTATACGTTCACGGCTGAAAAGGGCCAACAACCGTTGAGGATCGATAAATACCTCATGAATTTTGTAGAGAATGCCACCCGAAATAAGATTCAGGCGGCCGCAAAGAATGGGAGTATACTTGTAAACGAAAATCCGGTAAAGTCGAGTTACAAGGTCAAGCCCGGAGATAAGATAAGAGTGATGTTCGCTCATCCTCCACATGAAAATCTATTAGTACCTGAGGATATTCCAATTGATATAGTTTACGAGGATGAAGACCTTCTCGTTGTTAATAAACCTGCTGGCATGGTTGTACATCCTGGACATGGAAATTATTCAGGTACGCTGATCAACGCACTGACCTTTCATATTGAGAATCTTCCAAAGAATTCCAATGAGAGACCTGGACTTGTGCACCGTATTGATAAGGACACAAGTGGTCTTTTGGTGGTTGCTAAAACGGAAGAAGCCATGACGCATCTTGCAAAGCAGTTCTTTGACAAGACAAGTGAACGCGAATATGTGGCCTTGGTTTGGGGAAATATTGATGAAGATGAAGGAAGGATTGAAGGAAACATCGGAAGGCACCCTAAGAACAGACTTCAGAACACTGTATTTGAAGGAGAAGATGAGGATAAGGGAAAGCCAGCTGTTACACACTATAAAGTCATAGAACGTTTTGGTTATGTAACTTTGGTAAGCTGTAAACTCGAGACCGGCAGGACGCATCAGATACGTGTACATATGAAGCACATCGGACATACCCTTTTCAATGACGCGCGCTATGGTGGCGAAAAGATCTTAAAGGGAACCACCTTCACCAAGTACAAACAGTTTGTGGATAATTGTTTTAAGATATTACCAAGGCAAGCACTTCATGCCAAAACGCTGGGTTTTGAGCATCCTAAAACGGGTGAATTGATGAAGTTTTCTTCAGAAATTCCGGACGATATGTCACAATGTGTTGAGAAGTGGCGCCAATATACCAGACATCAATCATAATATTCAAACGTATAGATTTGAGTGGGGTTGGTACCACCAACATTATATCGTTCTGCTGCAACAGGATAGTTGTCGGTGTTGTAGGTGTAAACAAAATTATAGTCGGCATTTAAATTCTCTTGGCCGTTTGAAGAAACAGAAAAATGCTTTTTACGTAATAAATTGTTAGGTGAAGAAAGTCGATTAAAAACTTCGGAATACGTCATATTTCTGTCGTCGGGTGTTAAATCAAACTCAACAATAAGCTCTAAGGGTAAAGAATTTTTAAACATATTGATTTTATCATCGAAAGTTTGTTCAAAATAAGATGTTAAATTTAAAGTTTGCGTTGCAAAACTGTAACCCCACCATTCTTCTCTTATAATTCTCATATCGTCATCGTAAAATAGAATTATTGATGCTGTTGGTTCTGTAAGATTATTTGCATCACTGAAGTAATCATATCTTAAAAGTTGTTGATAGTTGTTATCTGCGAATGTATAAATAGTGAGTTTGGCATTATTAGGATTCGCATTTTCAGAAGTTAGTTTTTCAATTTTATTATCTATATAGCTATAGTACGATGTTTCAGCAGCCCCAATGAGGTCTCCGAATTGTTCGTCAGATTCCGAAAGTCGATTATCAACATAAACATAATTCTTATATCCTCCGCCTTGAGGATCTACAAGAGGATTATATGACAACCTTTCGATTTTCCCATCAGAATTATATAAATATGACCGTGCAGTTTCAGATTCATCCAGTGTTTGACTATTTAGATATTGCCCGGACCCATTAAAATTCATTACACGGCCAAAACCTGGAAATGATGTTCGCTCATAAGTGATTTTTTTTAGAATTAAATTATTTTGATTTTCTTGTTCAATAACCAAATTCTCATTGGAGCAACTCGCAAATGCAAACAGAATAGTTAATATTAATAGTTGAACAATTTTATTCATTAGTTAATGATGACGTTCGATATTGGATACAATATATAAAAAGGATTCGTAAGAATTTTTACCAATAAACAATAATTATAGCGTCCAATACAAAAATTATTAAGGGATGAGAATCTTTCACATATGTGTCGTAAATTTGAATTCAAAAGATAACAGTATGAAATTAGTCCTCTCGCCAGCCAAATCCCTCAATTTTGAGAAAGAATTACCAACTTCATTACATACAGAAGCATGCTTCTTGAAAGAAGCCGAACGCTTGAATAAATTGCTCAAAAAGAAATCTGCCAGAAGCCTTTCAAAGCTCATGAGCATTTCTCCAGATT
>JABDMQ010000291.1 GCA_013001365.1 Flavobacteriaceae bacterium | reverse complement strand
TGCATAAGAGACATAACGAACTTGCCAATGCCAAAAGGCAATTGGAAATCCTTTCGAATGGTATTTTCCGGGATGGTGAATTGCCTACATTCAAGAATAAGATCTCCGAAACTGGTCAATTTCCATTGAAGGCCAATAAATTGGAAATCCTTCAAATAAATGTGGGTTATATGTGCAACCAGGTTTGCGAACACTGTCATGTTGATGCTGGCCCAGACCGTAAAGAGATCATGACACGCGAGACCATGTTGCAATGTCTTGATGTCATTAAGAATACTGGAGCTCACACCTTGGACCTTACAGGAGGTGCCCCAGAGATGAACCCCAATTTTCGTTGGTTTGTAGAGCAGGCCTCCAAAGTAGGCATCAAGGATTTTATCGTCAGGTCCAACTTAACGATCATAAGAGCCAACAAGAAATATCACGACCTGCCTAAATTTTTCAAAAAACATAATGTGCATGTAGTGTCTTCCATGCCTCATTGGACAAAAGGTAAAACTGACAAGCAACGAGGTGATGGCGTTTTTGACAAATCCATAACTGCTTTACAAGAATTGAATGCAGTGGGTTACGGAATGCCGGACAGCGATTTGCGGCTGGACTTGGTATATAACCCATCTGGGGCCTTCTTACCTGGTGATCAAGCTTCGATGGAAAAAGATTTCAAGAAAGCGCTACTCGAAGATTTCAATATTCAATTCCATAATTTGTTTGCCATTACCAACCTTCCTATTAGCAGGTTCTTGGACTACTTGATCGCTTCAGAGAATTACGAAGATTATATGTATGCCTTGGTAGATGCCTATAATCCTTCGGCGGTTGCTAATGTTATGTGTACGAATACATTATCTGTTAGTTGGGATGGTTTTTTATATGATTGTGATTTCAATCAAATGCTCGAACTTCCAGTAAACAGTAAAGTGAAGCATATATCAGATTACAATGAAGAACTCCTAGAAGGAAGGGACATAGTGATATCTCAACACTGCTACGGATGCACCGCTGGTGCAGGAAGTAGTTGTCAAGGCGTTGTTGCGTAACATGAAAAGAATTCTACTATACATATTCGTTCTACAATCGTTTTCAATGGTTTCACAGAAATCATTGAGCGATGTATTGAATCGGTTCAATGAGGGCAGCATTCCTTACATTACACCGGACCAAATGGCAATATCAATGTCCAATACTGTGATTTTGGACGCTAGAGAACGTGAAGAATATAATGTGAGCCATATAAAAGATGCTATTTATATTGGTTATGATGATTTCGAATTAGATTCGGTCCTACATTCGATAAAAGACAAGGACCAAAGAATTGTCGTGTATTGCTCCATTGGAGTCAGGTCAGAGGATATCGGTGAATACCTCAAGGAAGAAGGCTTCAAAAACGTTTTCAATTTATATGGTGGTATTTTTGAATGGAAGAACAAGGGATACGCTGTTTACGATACTACAGCATCTGAAACTGAAAAAGTTCATGCTTTTGATAAAAAATGGGGCATTTGGCTTAAGCAAGGCGTAAAGGTATATGAGTAAGGACTTAGTCATTGTATTCGTTAAGAACATCAAATTAGGTAAAGTAAAAACTCGACTAGCCGAAACCATTGGTGATCGCGCTGCTATTGAAGTCTATAGTAAATTGGTTGATGTAACACGTAAGGCAATCGAAAACGTGAATGCCGATATACGAATCTATTTTTCAGAATCCTTGGAAAATGGAGATTGGCAAGAATATTATAAAGCTGTACAAAAAGGTGAGGATCTTGGCGAACGAATGAGAAATGCATTTGAAGAAGGTTTAAATGATGGTTATGAATCCATTGTCCTTATAGGATCCGACTTGCCAGAGATCGACCAAGAACATATTACTTCTGGATTAAATGCCTTGAATAATAAAGAAATCGTCTTCGGACCAGCATTAGATGGCGGTTATTACCTCGTTGGTCTCTCTACATTACATGATGAGCTATTCGAGAATAAACCATGGAGTCAATCCAGTTTACTTGAGGTAACACTTAAGGAATTAGACGATAAAAAAATATCATACGAATTACTTAAGCCTTTGAACGATATCGACACTTTCGAAGACCTAGTCGCATCTAATTTTTACAAGTCAAACAAAAGTTTAATCAAAAGAATTGACCAGTTAAATGATAAAATACATTAATTCAACTACAGAATACTTACAGGATAAAGGATTTGATAATCCCGAAATTGGTATAATACTGGGCACTGGATTAGGCCAGCTAGTTAACGAAATAGACATTAAAGCCGAAGTGAGTTATAATCATATTCCTAACTTTCCAACAGCCACAGTTGAGTTTCATAAAGGTAAACTGATCTATGGCACTATCTCTGGAAAGAAAGCCATTGTCATGCAAGGCCGTTTTCATCTTTACGAAGGTTATTCGTTGCAAGATGTTACATATCCCGTAAGAATCATGCACGAATTAGGTGTTAAAACCTTATTGGTCTCAAATGCTTCAGGTGCCATAAACCTGGACTTCAAGAAAGGTGAGCTTATGCTAATTGAAGACCATATTAACCTTCAAGGAAGTTCTCCATTAGCATTCAAAGGCGTTGAAAGATTAGGTGAAAGATTTACTGATATGAGTGCTCC
>JABDMQ010000262.1 GCA_013001365.1 Flavobacteriaceae bacterium | reverse complement strand
GCACTTAGTAAGAAACCATGCATTTTTGCGGTTGAAATATCCTTTGGAACGAATGACGCCATTTAGTAAAATGATTTCGCCAAAGGTAACCAATATGCCATTCAACAAAAAACGAATTGAGGTCCTGTCCAAACAATAATATTAACAATATTGCATTATATTTAGGAATACTAAAATTGCCAGTACCCAATGCAACTAACCAACAACAAGAATGCCATTAGATGGTTAATGATCATGGTTTCCTTTTTCATTATCTCTCTAATCTTGTGGAATACCTATCGGTTCTTCCAGAGCTTCAAGGAGGAGGAACGGATGAAGATGAGAATCTGGTCGTATGCCTATCCAGACTTACTTAAGAATACGGACCTTGAACAAGACATCGGTGAATTACCAATACAGGTAATACAAGGCAATACCTCTACGCCAATGGTGTTGGTCGATCTAAACGGTAAAGTAATAAGCAGTAATAATCTGTCTCCAGGCACCGAAGAAAAACTCCAGGATTCTGTTTATGTTTCTAAGCTCTTGAATCGATTCAAGAATGAATACATGCCTATAGAAGTAAAGGTAGACGGCAAGGTCGTTAATACCATTTACTATGGCAATTCGGAGCTTCTCAACAAACTTAAATTCTATCCGATGGCGCTATTATTGATCATTCTTTTGTTTGCTGCCGTTGTATATTTCTTTTATCGGAGTTCGCGGATCGCTGCCCAGAACAAACTATGGACAGGCATGGCCAAGGAAACTGCGCACCAGATAGGCACACCATTGTCATCTTTAGTGGGCTGGACCGAAATCCTGAAGAGCGAAAACGTAAATCCGGAATACATTACCGAAATAGAGAAAGACATAACACGACTACAGACCATTACCGATAGATTCTCGAAGGTGGGCTCCTTACCCAAACTTGAAAGGCGGGATATCGTTAAGGAAACCAAGGAATCCTATACCTACTTGAAATCACGAACCTCCGACTTGATAAATTTTGACCTGGATACCCCTAACGAATCGCTGTATGTAGAATGTAACCCGCAACTGTTAAGTTGGACGATCGAGAACCTGGTCAAGAATGCGATCGATGCCATGAAAGGCAAGGGAAACGTATCCGTTAAGATCTTTCCAAAGGATAAGTACGTAAATATCAATATAACCGATACGGGGAAAGGCCTTCCCAAGGCTCTTTATAGAAAAGTGTTCGAACCTGGATTTACAAGCAAGAAACGTGGCTGGGGCCTTGGACTATCGCTTGCCAAGAGAATCGTAGAAGAATACCATAATGGCAAGATCCGAGTGCTTTCCTCAGAGATCGGTAAAGGCACCACAATGCAGATCTCGTTAAGAATGGTTCCTTAATAATCCCTTATGACCGATAAACTCATCACTGTAAAAGAAGTATCGCTGAATAACAACTGCCCAGAATGTTATTCAACCGATGGGTTGACCCTCACCTTCAAGCAAAAATTCAAGGAAACGAAATTTTACAGGTCCATTACCAATGAAGTTGTTGAAGAACTGAAATGCAATAAATGCCAAAGCACGATCTATCCGGTAAGTTGGACCGACGCTATCGATCGCGTGGTCGATTACCAAAAAAAGGCCTTCGTACCCAAGCCAGCCTCCTTGAAGTTAAAACGTCTGGCCTGGATCATTTTCATAGTGATCGACCTAATCACATTATTGGTAATCTTAATGCTATTATTTCCGGAGGTCTTGGGGATGAGTTGATCTATAAGGCCTCTTTAATGGCATTTACAGTAGTCTCGAAGTCTTCTTTGGTCATGCTCGCTTTGTTTATGAAACGAGCATCTTCCATGGAGTTCAATGGGATCAGGTGTACATGCACATGCGGTACTTCAAGCCCAATTACCGAAATACCAACGCGTTGGCATGGTATGGCTTTCTCGATAGCAATGGCAATTTTCCTGGAGAATTGCATTAACCCATTATAGGTCGCCTCGTCCAGATCGAAGATCTTGTCCACTTCCTTTTTTGGGATGCACAGGGTATGCCCTTTTGCATTCGGATTGATGTCCAGGAATGCAAAGAAGTCTTCTGTCTCCGCTATTTTGTAACACGGAATCTCTCCAGCAATGATCTTTGAGAATATAGATGCCATTTATCGGCTAATTTCAATTATATCGAATTTCATGACGCCATTGGGCACCTGTATTTCCGCCACATCGCCAACGGACTTGCCAAGAAGGCCCTTGCCAATTGGTGAGTTTACCGAGATCTTACCGGATGCCAGGTCTGCTTCACCATCGGCAACAAGGGTATATTCCATCTCCATGCCATTGGTCTGGTTCTTGATTTTTACCTTGGAGAGGACCAATACCTTAGAATTGTCTAGTTGTGATTCGTCTATCAATCTCGCACCGGAAAGCGCTTCCTCGAGCTTGGCGATCTTCATTTCGAGCATGCCTTGTGCTTCCTTGGCAGCATCGTATTCTGCGTTCTCGCTCAGATCCCCTTTATCCCTTGCTTCAGCTATTGCTTTTGACGCATTAGGACGTTCTACATCCTTTAATTGATTAAGCTCGTCACGTAATTTTTTAAGTCCTTCGGCCGTATAGTATGATACTTTACTCATAACTTCATCGTTTAATAAATACAAAAATCCCGCTCACACGAGATTCAGGCTACAAATATACGAAATATTTACCTGAAAGATGATTTTTATGTAATTTGCGAGTCACTAAACTACACATGAAAAATCCTATTTATTTTATCTTAACTCTCTTATTATTAGTGTCATGCAGTAATAATGACGATGGTCGTCTTGGCAACCCCAACATCCCGAATTTCGCTTTCGATACTGGAACTTTGATCAATATAAGCCTACCACAATACAGCGTTCTGCAGTTTCCGGGGAATTATATCATCCTGGACCAATATGGCGTCAATGGTGTGGTGCTTTATAGTTCGGGCACGACGTTCAGTGCTTTTGAGTTGAGCGATCCCAATCACCAACTCAATACCTGCTCGCTCTTGACTGTTGCCGGTGTCATTGCCACCTGCAATTGCGATGATGGCAATAGTTATAACATCCTTAATGGCGCCCAACAAGAGGGCACTTCTGGGCAATATGGACTAGTGCCTTATGCTGTTGAAGTATCTGGCACGATCATTAGGGTCTTTAATAACTAATGGTTCTTAGCTTAGTATCGTAGCAATATATTAACTGAATAAACTTATATAAATGCCTTCTTTTTTATTTGATCATATAGCCCTTTCGGTAAAAGACGTTGATGCATCTATTGCGTTTTATCAGAAGGTACTTGACCTTAAGGAAATAGAGAATACGGCTTCAGACTCCAAAACCAGATGGTTGTCTTTAGGAGAGGGCAAACA
>JABDMQ010000257.1 GCA_013001365.1 Flavobacteriaceae bacterium | reverse complement strand
GCATAGCAGTCTTGATCCAATTCATGAAGATCTCTCCTATGGTACCATTTAAACGCACCACTGTAAATGCGCAAGACCAAGCGCCATGGTCGGATACTGCTTTTGCCAAGGACAAGATTTCGTGGCTATTAATTCCTGGAATGATCGGAGCTAACATAGCATTAACCGGAATGCCATTATCAGAAAGAGTTCGAACCACTTCGAGGCGTTTCTTGATAGTTGCAGTTCGTGGTTCTAGAATGCGTCTGGTTTCTTCAGAAAGGGAGGTTATCGATATATGTATACCTACTAGACCATCATTGGCCAATTCCTTTAAGATATCCAGGTCCCTAAGAACCAATGAATTCTTGCTGATGATCCCCACAGGATGCTTGTATTTCAAGAACACCTCCAAGCACTTCCTTGTGATCTCGAATTTCTTTTCGGCAGGTTGATAACAATCCGTATTGCCAGACATAACTATTGGGCAAGCTTTCCAGTTCTTGCTTTGGAGTTTTTGCTCAAGGAGTTGTGGTGCATTTTTCTTGATGAGGATACGCCGTTCAAAATCCAGGCCTGCACTATAGCCCCAAAACTCATGACTATTCCTGGCATAGCAATACACACAGCCATGCTCACATCCCTGATATGGGTTCATGGAATAATTCATACCCACATCAGGACTAGTAACTTTATTGACAATGGTCTTGGGAAAGGTTTCTAGATAAAGCGTTTTATTACGATCAGAATCTTCTCCTTCCTTCTTGCAGAATTCAAGGAAATCGTCCCTGGTCTCATGCTCTAGTTTCAAGAATCTATTGTGCACATTTAATTGCGCACCTCGCCCTTTAATGGACTTATTACTCATAGGAATTTGTAAGGCGGATGGGAATTACCTTGAAGTATCTCAAATGTAATCAAAATAATCTCTAAGTAAAAGAAAGAGATGCCACATTTATCAAGAATAGCATAAACATCTTTTTTGTAACTTGATGAATCTAATTAATCAATCCGTAACATGAAAAGAAGACAATTTATCAAGAAAACTGCGGGAGCATCAGCTGCCTTTTCGATCGTTCCTAGTTTTGTATTGGGTGGCAATGGACACATTGCCCCGAGTGATACGCTTTATATGGCTGCCGTTGGCGTTGGAGGGCGTGGTGGTGGTATCGTTAGGGAAATGACGGGTACCAAACGTGTAAAATTCGTTGCGCTTTGTGATGTGGACGAAAGGATGACCGAAGGCAGTTACAAGCTGCATCCAAAGGCTTCACGCTACAAGGATTTCAGGAAATTGTTCGATAGCCATATCAAGGATATCGATGCGTTTTCAGTAGGCACACCGGATCATACGCATGCAACGATTGCAATACCATTCATGAGAGAGAAGAAGCATGCCTATGTTGAAAAACCATTGACCCACAATATTGCTGAAGCACGACTGATGGCCTGGGTGGCCCAAGAGCAAGGCATCGTGACTCAGATGGGAAATCAAGGGTCTTCTAGTGATGGCATTCGGAAGGCACAAGAATGGATCGAGTCGGGCATCCTAGGCGATATTGAAAAGGTTGATTGTTGGACAAACAGACCTGTCTGGCCACAAGGGTTGAGGAACATCACCGAAGGCGAACCAGTACCCCAGGAATTAGATTGGGACCTCTGGTTAGGACCTGCTGAGCAACGACCTTATAATTCTGCCTACTTGCCTTTCAGATGGAGAGGCTGGTGGGATTTTGGCACAGGTGGTCTTGGTGATATGGGTTGCCATATCATGGAAACACCATTCAGGACGCTTGGTCTTGGATCCCCTTATGAGGCCGAAGCGAGCTGCACCACGGTTTGGGCCGGTGATTTCAGGGAAGCGAATTATGCGAAGGCTTGTCCGCCATCATCAATCGTGAGACTGAAATTCGATACAGAGAAATACGGCAAGGTCGATCTTAATTGGTACGATGGCGGTATCATGCCAGACCTTCCGGACGAACTAAAAGATGGTGAGATGATCGGCGACTGGAGTGGCGGAAGTGTTTTTTATGGGACTCGCGGCATGATGGTTACAGATACCTATTCAAGGAATGCACGCTTATTACCATCGAGCACAATGAAGTATTTCAAGGAACCAGAGCCAACTATACCTAGGATCAAGGACCAAAACCATGCGCTTAATTTTGTAGAAGGTTGCTTGGACGGCATCCCTACCTCATCGCCTTTTTCCTATGCAGGACCACTGACAGAGTCCGTATTGATGGGAAATCTAGCGATCAAGGCCTTCCAATACAAGGTCTTGCAAGAAGGCAAGACTGCTAACGATTGGGCGCCATTTGATTATCCAGGGCGCCGTAAGTTGATGTGGGACGGACCTAATATGCGCGTAACCAATTACGATAAGGCTAACGAGTGGGTGAAAGGCTCTTATAGAAAAGGTTGGGAACTGAGCTAAACATTGCATCACTTTTTTAATTCCAGGTTTCTTGATATTAACCATTAAATTCAACTAAACATGCCATTCTACATATGAAATAATTGGGCATCACTTGAACAGTCATATGAAAATACTTCGAATAACAATACTTGCGTTACTTCTCCTTAACTCTTGTTCACAAAGGAGTGCTATCTTAACTGAAAAAGATGGATTTGTAAGTATTGATAGCACAAAAATGTATTACTCGATATTTGGTTCTGGTGATACTTTGGTTGTGCTGCATGGTGGTCCTGGCTTAAGTCATAAATATCTTAAACCACAACTTGACTCCTTGCTTTCTTCCAATTTCACATTACTATATTATGATCAACGAGGCAGTGGCTGGTCGGAAGGCACTAAGGACACGCTAAAACTCAATATGCAAACTTTCATTTCTGATCTTGATGAAATTAGAAGACATTTTAAATTATCAGAATTGAATTTGGTCGGTCATTCCTTTGGAGGTCTTCTAGCTATGCATTATGGCATAACCTTTCCTGACAAGTTGAACTCCTTGGTACTTATCGACACCGATGCCGCTAGTTACGAACTTAGGACCCCGTACCAAATTAAAACCATTAACGCACGTCTTACGGAAGAACAAAACATCTATTTAGATAGCATATCGGAATCTGAAGCATACAAGAATTTTGATGTTTCTGCATATGATAAATATTACAAGACATTTCTGACCAGTTATTTTGCCAATCCAAAAGACACACTACATCTGTCAATGGGTTTTGATTCCATAAGCATTCCTAAGATTGGGGTTACAGGACCTTCTATCAGAAGAGATCTAGGTCAATACGATATCCATGATCAGTTGGACAAAATTCTATGCCCAACATTGATTCTTCATGGAACAGAAAGTGTTTTTTCGGTAGATGGGGCTAAGGCCATTAATAATGAACTTGCCAACTCAGAACTACATTTGTTCGAGGATTGTGGTCATTTTGAATATATCGAAGCGCCAAACAAATTCAAACTATTAATTGAAGATTTCCATGGAATCGAATAAGGCAATTCGCAACTAATGATCAAATTCTTCCGACATATCCGCCAAACATTTATTATGGAAAATAAAACTTCTAAATACCTAAAATACGCTATTGGCGAGATTCTGCTGGTGGTCATTGGGATTCTCATTGCGCTACAGATCAACAATTGGAATGAAAAAAGAAAAATCCAAAAGGAAATTCAGGGTATCTACAGCCAGATCATTCATGGGCTGGATAATGATATCGTTGAACTTTCCGATAATTTGAATTATTATGAGTCTATAGAGCCCATTTTCGACAAAGTTATTTCCGATTCCAGAACGGTTGAATTGTTGGACGATGGCCTATCTAGAATAATCAGTCGTAGTGCAGCGACAGTTTTAAATAATTCGGGAGTTGAGCGCCTAAAAACCATCTCGGCCAATGATAGTTTATCGTTGAAAGTGATAGAAATGTATGAGTTATTGGAGTGGTTCAATGCGAGAGAAAAGATGATAAGTGATGATACAAAAAAATTCACAACGATCTATAGGGATAATTATAGTTGGTATCCAGAATGGATAAGTAAAAGTATAAATAAAGACAATAGTAGTCCCGAATTACAGGATTACTTTGTGAACAGTCAAGAGTACAGACATAATGTAATTTATTTGTACCAACAGATCTATAATAATTATGTGCGTCTTTTAAGAATCAGAATTCCTCAATTAGAACAGATCAGGATCGAGTTGCAAAATGCCATAAACCAATGATCAAATTCTCTTATTATCGGGCTCAAAAAATTTAATTATCCTACCTTTAAAGTAACAAAG
>JABDMQ010000217.1 GCA_013001365.1 Flavobacteriaceae bacterium | reverse complement strand
GCCAATGGCGGTCGAAGTACTACCATCTATACCACTTGTTCCTCTATTGCAATAAACCTTTAGTGATCTATCCATATTAAAAAGTTGTGCATATCGAACTGTTGAACTATTTCCTAAATGAAGATTTGCTTTTTTAGGTAATGAAGGTAAAAGCAAGTCGAAGACCTTAAGGTCGCAAAATGGTATCGATTTGAGGTATTTATTATGTTTTTCCTCTCTTTGTCTTTTGACATTTTTCCATTTGAGAAAGTATTCAGTCTCAGATGGAATTACTAACGGGAGAACTCTAGAAAAGAATTCACTAGGCAGCATCTTTAAATATTTGTTCAAACAAAAAAAAGTGTCATTGGCCTTTTTCGCATCTATATGCCAATGATACTTAGGTTGATATCCCCTTAAGAATGCCTTTATTTTCTTAGAAACGATCATACCACCAAACGTTAATAGCATATCAGGTTGAAGTTCAAGAAATCCCTCATGGTCAAGAGGAGCAATAATCTTGTCTATGCATGGAAAAAATTCATCATGATGCAAATTGGATGTTGTCTTCGTAAAGACGATGGTGTTTTTATCAGCTGCAAATCGATTCAATAATTCCCTATCAAAATCATTTGGCGCATTAACACCAACTAGAATCATCCTCTTTTTGGATTCATTCCATATCCTTGCAAATTCATTTATCTCCTTATCAGTAACTAACTCATCACTACCCACATGCTCTTCTGAGTTGGCCTTGATCGAATAGTCATCAATTGTTTCATATAAAGGCTCTTCGAAAGGGCAATTGATATGAACAGGTCCAGAACTTGCAATTGAAATATTCATGGCCTTGTTGATCTCTTTTTCGTTTGCTCTCTCCACACTTAGTTGCAGGTCTAAAAACCTTTCCAAGGAATTTTCCATTTTCTTGAAAATCTTTGGACCCTCTTTCTTATTGATTAGGTCTTTACCTTCGAAATCAATGTCCAATTTCAGATTAGCCGAATAAAGTACGTGGTTGCCATAGACATTTTCCTGATCAATGGTCTGCCCATCACCAATCCCTACCAAATACTTTGGTCTATCGGCAGATAAGACCATTAAAGGGATGTCACTATAATATGCTTCCGCAATGGCAGGGAAGAAATTCAATAATGCACTTCCAGAAGTGCAGACCAACGCCACAGGATGTTTTACCTTCTGGGCTATTCCTAGAGCAAAAAAAGCAGCACATCGCTCATCAACGATACTATAACATTCGAAAAAAGGATCATGCGTAAAGCCAATTGTTAAAGGTGCGCTTCGGCTTCCGGGAGAGATTACTATATGCTTGATTCCTTTTGCCTTGCATAACAGAATAATGGATTGCGCTAACGGAATCTTGGGAATTTTCATCTTAGTCAAAAATACGATTTAAAGGACGTCTTTCATAGTGTTTGCCTTATTGACGGTTTCTTCCCATTCTGCATTAGGTATTGATTCTTTTGTAATACCTCCACCTACATAAAGGAATATTTCATCTCCAATAATTTGCATGCAACGCAAGTTCACATAAAGACTTGAAATGGTCATTATTGACCTATAGGCAATATTCTCTAAGTTGCTTTTGCGACCATTTCGCTGTTTATGTTCCTTGAAATTCAATTCACCTAAAAAGCCTGTATAAAACTCACGATCATAGTTTTCATAACTCCTTATGAATTCCATGGCTTTATTTCTTGGCAAACCACAAATGGCTGGAGTCGGATGAAGTTCGTTCAATATTCTACTCAAATCATTGTCCTTCAGCTTTGCCGTAATCATCGTTTGTAAGTGTAACAAATTCCCCGCTTTGACAGTGCTCGTTTCAGACGTTTTTATGTCGCTTGTGCAAGTCTTGAGTTTTCTCATTATCTCTTCTGTGACCAATTGTTGTTCATTCTGCTCTTTGGCTCCCCAATCTACATTCAACGATCCTTTGTAAGCCTGTGTACCAGCCAAGGCCATTGTTGTTGCATTTTTGCCTCTCACAGATAATAAGGTTTCTGGCGTCGCTCCTAACCAAAGTCCTACTTCCGGGTGAAACCATAAATAGACAAAAGCTAATGGGTATGCACTCAATAATTCCTGTAGGATTGATAAAGGTGCGTTGTTTGATAGTGGTGCTTTTTCCACTCTAGATAGCACTACTTTATCAATGAAACCAGAATCAATAGCATCTAATCCCTCTCTTATTAGATCGATATGTTGTTCTTTGTTCAAAGTTTGATCAATTACAGGTCCTATAAAAATATCTTTGCTATCCTCACTTGTATAATGGTAACTGCTAATCTCAATAATTTCAGATGATTCTAGAGGAATCAGAATTGCAGGTTCATCTATATCGAATGGTGAAAATACAAAGCCGCTTTCTGTGAATTCAGTTGAATAATTAAGCTTTGAATTTTTTTGAAGTAATGCTTTAACTGATGATTTTCCTGGCTTTCTATAAGCAACGAAAGGCCACTCATCAGAATACTGTCCTTGCAAGCGTTCAAAAAACGAGTCCGAGGTCATCAGTTACTACTTTCTTGGAAGTGAAATGGTCGACAATCGGCAAACGGAGATCAAATTTTCATCATCATCCGTTACTTTTACATCCAATAATTGAGTAGTCCTGCCCTTATGCAAGAAAGTGGCTTTTGCATAAACATGCCCATCTCGAACACTTTTTAAATGGTTAGCAGTTATCTCGATACCACGAACAAAGATCTTTTCGGTATCGACAAAAATATGTGATGCAAAACTTCCAACACTTTCTGCCAATGCAGCGGTTGCCCCTCCATGAAGCACACCATCCGGCTGATACACACGTGAATTAACTGGCATTCGTGCCGTAAGAAAATCTTCTCCAAAATCTATGATCTCTATACCTAATGTTTCCATCAAGGTATTCTTGCATGCGCTATTTGCTTCTTGTAGCATATCTTCTTTAGATCGTTGCATATAAATGGGTATTTTAGTGATTCAAAAGTACAAATAATGAAGTCCATCGAAAAGGAAATAACCTACCAAAGTACAAACAGCTATTCTACACTTAATTCATTAACTGATCATACTCGTAATGTCTGGTTTGTATGCCATGGGATGGGTTATTTAAGTCGCTTTTTCCTTAAGTATTTCACAGAATTGAATGTCGAGGAGAATTATATCATTGCTCCTCAAGCACAGAGCAAATACTACATGCCTCCAAAATTCAAACATGTAGGTGCCAGTTGGCTTACTCGGGAAAACACCCTTAGCGAAACCGAGAATGTTTTGCGTTATTTTGATACCGTTTGGGAAGCTGAAAGCATTCCAGATGACGTAAATCTTATAATCTTGGGTTATTCGCAAGGTGTGTCAGTGTCTTTGAGATGGGTGGCACGACGACAAATACAATGCCACCAACTGGTAATGATGTCAGGAGGTATTCCGAAGGAGCTTTTACCTGTTGACTTTGAGTTCATGCAAAATGTGAAAGTGAGTCATATTTATGGCATTGAAGATGAATACCTCAACGAAGAACGCATTGCTCATGAAACCCAACGAAGTAA
>JABDMQ010000204.1 GCA_013001365.1 Flavobacteriaceae bacterium | reverse complement strand
A
The DNA here is from genome assembly GCA_013001365.1 of Flavobacteriaceae bacterium. GTDB lineage: Bacteria > Bacteroidota > Bacteroidia > Flavobacteriales > Flavobacteriaceae > JABABD01. The sequence goes on along the minus strand of JABDMQ010000204.1, from coordinate 16,340 downwards.
GAGCTTTTTCAGCTTCGCCTTTTAAATTAATGTCCAGACCTTTTCTGATTCGGATGTCGTTTGACATATATTTTGAAATTGGTTGTCTAAAAATCCGTGCAAATTTACAAATTATTCATATTGATTCTGCAATTAAAACCAATTAATTTACCTATGAAATCCTCTAAATCAAGCCTAAGGAATTTTAGGTATGGATTTTGTTTATCTTTAATTGCGAAAAATTATATAAATGACAAAAAACCTTAAACATTTTCTTATTCTGTCACTAATTGGCATATCCGTTTTTGGGCAGGTCGTAAATGAGACCAACCCACCAGACTATATAAAATCCATAACCATAAAAGGAAATACCCCTGAAAGCCAACTGCCAATAATTAGATTAGGCGAGGATATCGTGCTGGAGTTCGACGCACTTAATGGCAATGAAGATGACTTCTATTATAAGATCCAACATTTCAACTATGACTGGACCCCTTCTAGACTATCAAAGGTTGAATATCTCCAGGGCTTCGATAATCAGAGAATCGTTAATTACGAGAATTCTTTTAACAGCTATCAGATCTATTCGCACTATAAATTAAGAATCCCAAACAATCAGACCAGGAGACTTCTTAAAACTGGTAATTATATGATCAGTATCTATGATGATTACGATGAAATGGTTTTTTCAAGAAAATTCATGGTCTATCAGGAACAAGCCAATGTTGGCGTGGCCATTAAACGATCTAGGGATGTTAGGCACATTAACCAAAAACAAAGTGTCGATATAAGTATATCGCCAAGGAATTTCAACTTCAATAACCCGAAACAAACGGTCAAGGCCTTGATAATTCAAAACAACAATCTTAATACAGCAATCTCGGGTCTAGAACCGTTGTATACCGTCGGCAATGAATTGATATACAGATATGATGTCGAATCTAGTTTTTGGGCAGGTAATGAATACTTGTTCCTTGACACAAAGGACCCTCGAGTTGCGAATGCAGCCACCCGATACATTGACCTTAAAGACCTTTATCACAATTATCTTTATGCCGATTTGGTTCGAGCCACTAGGGCCTATACCTATAATCCAGACATAAACGGGAACTTCGTAATCACCGCAATCGATGCTGATGACCCATCTATAGAAGCTGATTATATTTGGGTTCATTTCTATTTGGATCATCCTGAATTCTTGGATGACAAGAACATTCATATTTATGGCAACTTCAATAATTACCTGGTTGAGGAAGCCACCAAAATGACGTATAGTGAAGAAAGTGGGTTTTTTGAAGGTAAAATGCTCCTCAAGCAAGGCTTCTATAATTACAAATATGTAGAAGTCGATTCAGAAGGAAATCTCAATGAAGGCGCCATTAGTGGAAATTTCGACCAAACCGAAAACAATTATAAAGTGTTGGTCTATTATCGTGACCTAGGTGGTAGATATGATGAGATTATTGGTGTAGGTGAAGGGAGTTCGATCAATATTTCGAACTAGTTAGGTGAAAAAGCACTCCTTTTAACGAAGAAATGTAAAAATTGATCAACTAATCTTATAATTTCTTATTTTAGCTTATCCTAAAGATTGAGCATTAGCTCATACATAGTATGGTACAGCAAGTAACAAAAGGCATAAAGATTTCCGTCGAGACCACCTTTGAAGGAACCTTTTATAGAAATTACAAGGTGCAATTCGCATTTGGCTATAAGGTAACCATAGAGAACCAAAGCAAGGATTCTGTTCAACTCAATTCTCGTCATTGGAAGATTTACGATGCCTTGAATAAAATTGAGATGGTTGATGGCGAAGGCGTTATCGGCAAGAAACCAGTCCTTAAGCCTGGCGAATCCCATACTTATAATTCTGGCTGTTTGTTGACATCACCATTTGGTGCAATGGAAGGACACTACAATATGGTTAACTTCTCTAATACTGGAAAGTTCAAAGTGGCAATACCAACCTTTAAATTGAACGCACCTTTCGCGTTGAATTAAATCATGTTTCTTTCAAATCTGAATATAAGTTCCTTCTGCTTTATGTGGAAGAAGTTGCAGTTGGAATATTGAATGAATTCAAACTCCTCGTGGTAATTGAATGAATTATCATCAATAAAGAAAATAGCGTCTACATCTATGTTGCCATATGGCGATATTCGTCTAAATCGATATGAACTATTCGACCCATTCTTATGCAGTTCGAACCATGCTCCAGCAGCAATTCCTGATAGCCATTGAGCCGTGTCATGCAATCCTTCAACAGGCTTTGGCTCTAACGTACCAATATAATTTGGTTGATGATCCTTCAGCCTATCCAAGAAACACCGGATGTTCTCTTTCAAAACCGATCCTTTAAAAACAGAAATTGCACCATGTTCATTCACTTCATAGACCTCATTACCAGTATTTGCCAAAAGCACATTTCCTACAGTGCTCGGTGTGAACTTTTTTGACTTCTTGAGTTTGTTCTTGATTTTCATATTTGTAACTGAGGCTATCAAACTATCCGTAACAAATCGCGCACAATTGCATCCATCTTTAATGAAAGCAGCATAGCGTATGAAGCCTCGTTTTTGCATTCTTGTTATATGCGATCGCGCTTTGTCATAGTCTATTTCATCACATATTGAAGCAATGAGCTTGCCATCGCCGTGTGTTAATTTCGGGTTAGTTCCCAAGAATGAAAGAATCTCGTCGAGGTTATGTATCTCACCATCTTTTATATCAGCATTAAGTGAGAAATCAAGCTCGTTATCGGTAGTTTTTCCTCTTACACGACCATTGGGTTCAGGAGTTATGTAACGACCAAAATCATGGTATTCCAATATTCCTGTTTCCTTATGTATCAATACCAAAGCAGCATGTCCGGCACGCACATAATCCTTCTTACCAATGCCAAGATATCTTAAATAGGGTGAATACCATTCGTCTGCAACCATAACGATGGTATCTGGATATGCAAGGGTCAGTATTATCGCATTATTTTTCATTGACTACTTGAGAAATATCAAAATTCGTTTGGGACTGTTCATCATTAACCAAATCATGATAATACATAATAATGCCCTTTTCAGACCTTTTAATCTGGGTCATACTAGTTGTCTTTACAAAACCACGGTCCATAACGACTCCAAAATCCAGATTGCCGTTTCCTGCGGTTCTATGGAATTCGAGTAACGAATCGGAAGAAAGATCATCATAATTCAAGAAATCACTGAACCAATTCTGTCGCTCCATTTTCATGCTCTCGTTATACAAAGATGATGAAGACCACAATCTTGATGCAATAGGCAATGAAGACAAATGTTTCTGTTTACCATCCCAAACGAGTTCAAATAGCTGGAGTCCTGCGTCCCATTCTACAACGATCAATGTAAATGGTTCGATATCGCATAGGTCATAGTCATTAAGGGTTTTGACTACATCATTTGTAGCAAGGGCATCCTTGACGATGACACCTCTACTCATTCGGTAATTCGCTTTACGCTCATGAATTGTAAATCCACCATTCAATAGGCAGGCCATTCGCTGTTTTTCACTAACACCAATCCAAGTACCCCCGGCAAGTGTGTCTTTCGGGAACAACATCTTGGTGTTATCTATAGTATGGAAATCCGGTAATGAAGTTTCACGATTCGGTGCTTCATCTCGATTAGAAGTAAGCACAAAACCAGAATTGCCAGTAGGTATGAACGTTACGGTACACATAAAATATTATGGTCTGGAAAACGTTTGCGAACTTACAAAAAATAAATGATTTTCGATGAATTGCACCACTTGGCATCTGCTTTATTTTACGTAATTTTGCTTGATATTTTTAACTTCAATCAAGCACTAATAAGAATGGGAAAAGGTTTTTTTAATGTACCGATCGCCACTAACGAGCCGGTAAAATCGTATGCCCCTGGCAGTCCAGAGCGCAAAGAGGTTCTTGAGGCATACAAACAATTCTACAAAGGCCTCACTGAGGTTCCTCTTTACATTAATGGTGAAGACATTAAGACAGGAAATACCAAGCCTATGTCACCTCCTCACAATCATAAGCATGTTGTTGGAGAATACCATCTAGCTGAGAAAAAGCATGTTTCTCAAGCTATAAGCACGGCATTGAAAGCACGAGAATCTTGGGCTGAAATGCCTTGGGAACAACGCGCTGGTATTTTTCTTCGTGCTGCAGAATTAATTGCTGGACCTTACAGAGCTAGAATAAATGCAGCAACCATGATTGCCCAATCCAAAACAGTGCATCAAGCAGAAATCGATGCTGCATGTGAGTTAATTGATTTCTTGAGATTCAATGTTCAGTTCATGACAGAAATTTATAATGACCAACCTGAAAGTACTGCAGCAGCTTGGAACCGTTTGGAATATCGGCCACTAGAAGGCTTTACCTATGCAGTGACGCCCTTTAATTTTACGGCCATTGCAGGAAACCTTCCTTCGTGTATGGCCATGATGGGTAATGTGGTAGTGTGGAAACCAAGTGACAGCCAAGTGTTCTCGGCTAAAATCATCATGGATGTCTTTAAGGAAGCTGGTGTACCGGCTGGTGTGATCAATGTAGTCTTCGGTGATCCCGTGATGATCACGGACACAGTCATGAACAGCCCAGATTTCTCAGGATTGCACTTTACAGGTTCCACATTCGTATTCAAAGAGCTTTGGAAGAAAATAGGAAATAATATCCATCATTATAAGACCTACCCCCGTATAGTTGGAGAAACAGGTGGTAAGGATTTCATTATAGCGCATCACACCGCTAATGCTAAACAAGTAGCGACGGCTATTTCTCGTGGTGCTTTTGAGTTCCAAGGACAAAAATGCAGTGCCGCCTCTAGAGCATACATCCCAATAAGTCTTTGGAAAGATGTAAGGAAATATTTGATCGAGGATGTGAACTCCTTCAAGCAAGGGTCTCCTGAAGACCTCAGCAATTTCGTTACTGCGGTTATCCATGAAGGCTCTTTTGATAAATTGGCCAAATACATTGACCAGGCCAAGGAAGACAAGGATGCTGAGATAATTGTAGGAGGAGGTTATGACAAGAGTAAAGGCTATTTCATCGAGCCAACTGTCATTGTTGCAAAGGATCCTAAATACAAAACTATGTGTGAGGAGTTATTCGGTCCAGTGATTACGATATTTGTCTACGAGGACAAGAAATTTTCAGAGACCTTGAAACTTGTTGATGAAACAAGTGAATATGCCTTAACAGGAGCCGTTTTGGCTAAAGACCGTTATGCTATAGCGGAAGCCACCAAGGCATTGCAGAATTCTGCGGGTAATTTCTATATAAATGATAAGCCAACAGGAGCTGTTGTTGGGCAACAACCTTTTGGAGGAGCTCGCTCTTCTGGAACAAACGATAAAGCAGGAAGCGCCTTGAACTTGTTGCGTTGGGTTTCTCCTAGAATGATCAAGGAGACTTTTGTAACACCCGATGACTATCGTTATCCTTTCTTGGATTAAGGATGCGCCTATAAATTATTGACGAATTAGGAGAACCTACATATGGAGGAGTTAATTTAACATGACATTCATTTATCAATATGAAAAAGCATTTTGAACTGAACAATGGTGTTGAAATTCCATCCATTGGATTTGGCACTTGGCAGACACCAGATGGTGAAACTGCAATAAGTTCTATAAAAACCGCAACAACTTATGGTTATAGGCATATCGATACTGCAGCGATCTATAATAATGAAAAAGGTGTTGGGATTGGCATCAAGGAATGCGGAATAGATCGTAAAGATCTTTTTGTAACGAGCAAAGTATGGAATTCAGAGAGAGGATATAGATCGACCTTAAAAGCTTTTGAAAAATCATTATCAGATCTACAACTTGAATATCTTGACCTTTATCTTATACATTGGCCTGCAACCCCAAATAAATATTCTGATTGGCAACAAATTAATTCAGATACTTGGAGAGCCATGGAAGAGCTATATACCGGAGGAAAAATTCGAGCAATAGGCGTTAGTAATTTCTTGGCACATCATCTTAAGCCCTTACTTGAAAATGCAAAGATAAAGCCCGCAGTTAATCAAATAGAATATCATCCTGGATTCAAGCAGAACGATTGTGTGAAATTCTGCACTGAAAATAACATACTTATCGAAGGTTGGAGCCCATTAGGAAGAGGTATGGTATTGGATAATGACATGTTGAAGGAAATTGCATTCAAGTATCAAAAATCCGTAGCTCAGCTTTGTATTCGTTGGGCATTACAAAAACAAATAGTCCCTCTTCCAAAATCAATAACACCTCAACGAATAAAAGAAAATTTTGAGGTTTTTGATTTTCAGATCTCGGCAGCCGATATGGAATTAATCAATGAGATTGGTGAGTTTGGAGGATCAGGATTACATCCTGATTCTATTGAATTTTAATGACCTGGAGGATTCTTCGGTGAACAATATAAAATACACCCTAGCTATAGACTTTGAATTTTAAAGGCAAATGCACTACTTTCTTGGTTTCAAAAAAGGCTTCGCCATAATATTCACTTAAATTATAGATAGTTACAGTGGTATAGCTTTGTAATTCTTCGTCTAAGTCACCACCTTTTAAATATAAAATACCATTTTTCAATTTGTTTTGGCTTTTTTTGGCGACTTTCCCTTTTATCCATCTAACAAATGTTGGCATGGAGGCAACTGCGCGACTCACAATAAAATCGTATTGTTCGTTTATGTCTTCAACACGAGAATGTGAGGTGGTAACATTTGTCAAACCCAGACCCTCGACCACCTCATCAACTACTTTTATTTTCTTTGATATGCTATCCACTAAATGAAAAGTGCATTTAGGAAAGAGAATAGCAAGTGGTATTCCAGGAAATCCGCCACCTGTTCCAACGTCCATGATTCTCGTTCCTGCCGTGAACTTTATCACTTTGGCTATACCCAATGAGTGAAGGACATGCCTTAAATAGAGCTCATCAATGTCTTTTCTAGAAACTACATTTATCTTCAGGTTCCAATCTTTATATAATAATTCCAGAGCTTCGAATTGCGTTATCTGGGTTTCATTTAGATCTTTGAAATACTTGAGGATCAGCTCCATCAGGGTTTTGCATTTTCGACAAAAATAGCCTTTTTTTAGACCTATTTTTATGAAATTATTGGCTTCTTGCCTATTTTTATTAATTATCTTTGCCGCCGTACAAGTAAAATTATATTTGTACGTTATTAAAGCTTTAACAAGCCAAACTATGACTAAACAAAGCCTTTCTTTCTCCAGAACCGACTCTGCCAAATTTTTCAGGACCCTTAACAAGCGAGTTAATTCCTATTTCAAGGAAAATAACATAAAACGTACTGGCAATTGGCGATTATGGGTCAAGACCGTTGTAATGTTCACATTATTCTTAGCGCCGTATTTCCTAATCTTGACTTTGAACTTGCCTCAATGGGCCTTATTACTGCTTACGATCGTAATGGGAATTGGTATGGCCGGAGTTGGCATGAATGTCATGCATGATGGCAATCACGGCTCTTATTCCAACAAGGAATGGATAAATCAACTAATGGGAAGCAGTATCTATATTTTGGCTGGCAATGTCTATAATTGGAAAGTTCAGCACAATGTCTTGCATCATACATACACAAACATTCATGGTCATGATGAAGACTTGGAAGCGGGAAGGATCCTGAGGTTCTCAAAGCATTCAAAATGGCATTGGCATCATAAATTCCAACATTACTACTCCATCTTGCTTTATGGGCTACTCACAATTAATTGGGCCATTACTACGGATTTTCAGCAAATGTATCGTTACATGAAACGTAAGTTGTCTTACGGAAAACTGCCAAATCCGATAATTAATTGGAGTACACTGGTCATTTCAAAACTAGTTTATATATCAATTTGGATCGTAATACCGTTGATTTTCATTGACCTTGCTTGGTGGAAGATTCTACTGGGATTCTTCATCATGCATTACACGGCAGGAGTTATTTTAAGCGTTGTTTTTCAATTAGCTCATGTTGTCGATCATGCAGAAATGCCTTTACCGGAGAAGAACGGTACCATGAAGAACACTTGGGCCATCCACCAATTGCTTACCACTGTTAATTTTGGAACAAAGAATAGATTGATGAACTGGTTTACTGGAGGATTGAATCATCAGGTAGAGCATCATATTTTCCCGCACATAAGTCATATACATTACACCAAGATCAGTAAGATCGTTAGGGAAACCGCCAAGGAATTCAATTTACCTTACAACGAATACAAAACAACCAGAAAGGCTGTTATCGCTCATTTCAAGTACTTACGAGAAATGGGAATGAGACCGGCATTACAAGCATAATATTTCCAAATGAATCAACTTTCGGATAGAATAAATAATCTATCGACTTCGCAAACCCTAGCCATGGCTGCAAAGGCTCGAGAACTTAGAGCAGAGGGTATGGACATTATAGGTTTGAGTTTAGGAGAACCTGATTTCAATACACCTGAATTTGTTAAACAAGCTGCCATTCAAGCTATTAATGAAGATTACAATTCATACACCCCAGTTGATGGTTATGTAGAATTGAAAGATGCCATTATCACTAAGTTCAAAAGAGATAATGGACTGTCATATTCAAGACCACAAATTGTTGTTTCTACAGGTGCAAAACAATCTCTTTCTAACGTTGCTGCTGCGATGATCAATCCTGGTGACGAGGTTATCCTGCCTTGCCCTTATTGGGTAAGCTACAGCGACATAGTTGGATTGAATGAAGGTATTCCTGTTGAAGTTCCGACCTCTATTGATACGGATTTCAAGATGACCGCAGCGCAATTGGAAGCGGCCATAACACCAAAAACCAAAATGCTTTGGTTCAGTTCGCCTTGCAATCCAAGTGGATCTTTATACAGCATGGAAGAACTTGAAGCCTTGGGTAGTGTATTAAGAAACTATCCCAATATCTATGTAGTATCAGATGAAATCTACGAACACATAAATTATACGGGGCAACCTCATGCAAGCATGGCCAATGTTGAAGGCATGTATGATCGTACTGTAACAGTCAATGGTGTTTCAAAGGCCTTTGCCATGACAGGTTGGAGAATTGGGTACATAGGTGCACCGGAATGGATCGCAAGAGCATGTAACAAGATGCAAGGACAAGTTACCAGTGGCGCCAATTGTATTGCCCAACGTGCCGTTATAACAGCCTTAGTCGAAGACCCTAATAGGATCAACTATATGGTTGACGAGTTCAAGGTACGTCGAGATTTGGTCCTGGACCTTTTGAACGATGTTGAAGGTTTTTCTGCCAATACACCAGAAGGTGCTTTTTATGTGTTCCCTGACATCTCCTATTTCTTCGGAAAGACATTGAATGGCACGAAGATCAACAATGCTACGGACTTTTCAATGTATCTGCTAGAAGAAGCATTAGTTGCCACAGTGACTGGTGATGCCTTTGGTAATCCAAACTGCATCAGGATCTCTTATGCAGCATCACAAGACCAATTGGTTGAGGCGTTAAAGCGCATAAAGGAAGCAGTTAGCCAGTTGGTAGCAAAATGACCAATAACATTTCTACCTATTTCTCCAGAAAAAAGGAGTAAGAAGAATCAGTACCGTAAACAATTCCAATCTTCCAATAAGCATTAAGAAGGCGCACCACCATTTGCCTATGCTTGGCATATTGTGAAAATTATTGACTGGTCCAAAATCACCAAGTGCTGGACCTACATTACCTAAACTAGAGGCTGCAACTCCTATAGCAGACTGAAAGTCCAGACCCATCGCTGCAAATCCAAGTGCGCCAACTATAAAGGAAAGCATATAAAGAATAAAGAATCCCAGGATATTGAATACGATATCTCCAGAAATAGCCTTATTGTTATATCGTACAGGAAGAATGGCATTTAAATGAAGAGACCGCTTGAATTCCAAAAAACCATTGCGTATGGTTATCAAATGCCTAACTACTTTAACACTACCTGCTGTACTCCCTGAAGAGCCTCCCAAGAACATCAGACCAAAGAAGAATACCAAAAGGAATGGTGTCCACATCGTAAAATCAGCACTTACAAACCCTGTTGTGGTAATTATTGCCAATACTTGAAAAAGACCATGACGAAAAGCACTTTCCTGTTCGCCTAGAACAGCAGGATGATCAATGGACGATGCACTCATATCTGCCCCGAAATATATGATCAATGAAGAAATAATGGTAAACACCAAAATGAACTTGAAGTATAGCTTAAATTCTTCATCTTGCGCAACTCGGTTGATCTTTCCTTTGAAGAAATAATAGCTAAGTACAAAATTGGTTCCTGCCAAGAACATGAAAAGCATGACAATATATTGAATCCAAGGATTATCATTCCAGAACGCAAGACTCGCATTTCTCGTAGAGAACCCTCCTGTAGAAAGGGTGCTAAGAGAATGATTGATGGCATCAAAAAACGACATACCTGCTATGTTAAGTAAAATGGTCTCAACGGCGGTATAACTAAAATATATCAACCAAAGTCTTTTTGCTGTATCCGTAATCCTAGGATGTAACTTATCTGCGCTCGGTCCAGGTGCCTCCGCAGCAAATAATTGCATGCCACCAATACCAAGTAAAGGCAAGATAGCCACTGCCAAAACGATGATTCCCATACCACCTATCCAATGCGTCAAGCTTCTCCAAAACAATATACCTTCTGGCATGCTCTCAATATCTTCAATAATGGTTGACCCAGTAGTGGTATAACCCGACATGGTCTCAAAAAATGCATTGGTAAAACTTGGAATCGTTTCAGTGAGTATATAAGGCAAGGTACCCGATAATGCCATAATGATCCAACCAAAGGTCACTACTATGTAGCCATCATGTTTACTGATTTCCTTAAGGTGCTCCCTTGTAATGAACATGAGAAATACGCCTACTAGAACAGTAATTATTCCAGCTAAAACGATATGAATGGTAACACCATCATCATAAGCCCAGCTCATTATCGAGGCCAACAACATGAAGACACCATTGAACAAAAGGAGAAGTCCGAAAATATGGAAGATAATCTTAAAATTAAGGCGCATCAGAAAAACAACTTTTCAACTTTCTTGATCGATCTCGGCAAACAGCAAACCACCACCTTATCGCCTTCCTGTATCTTGAATTCACCTAAAGCAATAACACCCTCGTCATCTCTAATGACACCACCTATAATCGCTGATTGCGGAAACTCCAGGTCCTTGACCTTGGTATTGCAAATATTGGAATCTGCATTAACTTTGAACTCCAGGATTTCTGCGTTCATATTATTAAGTTTGGTCATAGCTACAACTTCGCCTTTACGTATATACCTAAAGATGTTATTAGCAGCAAGGAGTTTTTTATTAATCAAAGTATCAATACCAATGGATTGCGATAACTCAAAATAATCCATGTTCTCAACCAAGGCAATTGTTTTCTTTACTCCTTTTGATTTCGCGACCAAACAGGACATGATATTGGTTTCAGAATTGCCAGTTACCGCAATAAAAGCATCCATATCAGCAATATTCTCTTCTTCCAACAATTCTACATTCCGGCCATCACCATTTATCACAAGCGCTTTTGGAAGTTCATCAGCAAGGTCAACAGCACGTTGTTTGTCCTTTTCTATAAGCTTTATGTTGAATTTTTTCTTGCAAAGGTCCCTAGCAGATTTATATCCGATCTTGCTACCGCCAAGAATCATGACATTCTTGATGTCTTCCTTGAATTTTCCAGTCAATTTATACAACTCCTCAACTCCTCCTGTAGAGGTTATGAAATATACTTGATCTCCTTCCTTAAGAACAGTATCTCCTCTTGGGATCAAAGTATATTGCGTACCGCCTCTTTGAATTGCTATGGCTATGAAATGCATTTCCGGGAATATGGTCGCCGCTTCTTTTATGGACTTGCCTACAATAGAGGCAGTATTAGATAAGATCAAGCCAACCATGGTCAATGCTCCGTCCTCGAATTCGTAACTGTCATTGAATGCAGATTGGTCCAATAACAATTCTATTTCAGATGCTGCCAGTGCTTCAGGAGAGATCAATTCATCAACACCAAATTCCATGAACCCAACCTCATCCTTGTTTTCAATGAATTCTGTATTAGATATCCTTGCAATGGTCCTTTTGGCCCCCAATTGCTTAGCAATTGCGCAAACTGTAATATTTGTTGTTTCTGATGAAGTCACGCCAATAACCAGATCCGCGTTTTCGATTCTTGATTCCTTCAATACTGATATAGAAGTTGCATCTCCTTTGACAATGCGTATATCCAAGTGATTATCCGCATAGGTGAGGCTTTCTTTATTGGTATCAATTAGTGTGATTTCTTGAGATTCGAAAGACAATAATTTTGCGAGATGAAATCCTACTTCGCCTGCTCCAGCGATAATTATCTTCATAAAATAAGACTATGAATAATAGTGGTGCAAATATAGTTGTTTTTTAAAGGTATCATTAAAAAGGTTTTACCTAAAAGTGCTAATGAATGCATAGACATAACCTATAATAAAGTCATATATTTGCCAAAAATCTCAATTGACCAAAGTAAAACCATATAAGGACAGTAAACTCGGCAAAAAAGAACAGGTTGCAAATATGTTCGATACCATATCTAAAGAGTACGATGGTCTTAATCGTGTCATTTCCTTTGGTATCGATATTAAATGGCGTAAGAAAGTCGTTGCTCTTGTAAAAGCTCACAAGCCTGAAATGATTCTTGACATTGCAACTGGTACAGGTGATCTTGCTATCAATTTGGCCAAAACTGAGGCCTCTAGAATCATTGGCCTTGACATTAGTCAAGGAATGTTGGATGTTGGCAATCAGAAAATCGCTAAGAAACAACTCAGCAACACTATTGATATGGTACTTGGTGATTCTGAAAACATGCCATTCGAAGATAATGGATTCGACGCCATTACGGTGGCCTTTGGGGTAAGGAATTTTGAAAATCTAGAGAAAGGCCTCAAGGAAATTTTAAGAGTGCTGAAGCCAGGTGGCATTTTTGTAATACTTGAGACCTCGGTACCGACCAAAAGTCCTTATAAAGAGGGTTATAGACTTTACACCAAGAACTTACTACCAGTTATCGGAAGATTGTTTTCTAAAGATCAATCTGCATATAGATATCTTAGTGAATCTGCTTCAGTTTTTCCTTATGGAGAGGAACTCAACAATATTTTGCGTAAAATTGGGTTTATTAACGTTAAAGATGACCCTCAAACTTTTGGTGTAGCGACAATTTACTCTGCCTCAAAATAAGATTATGAAGAACTTACTTTTTCTACTTGCATTTTTGTTTACATACCAAATAAGCAATGCTCAATTGTTCAGTAAGGAAAAAGTCCTAAACTTGGAGAATTTTGATAAGAAATTCTTGACTTGGGGGTATTTTCTTGGCTTGAACAATTACGATTTCAATTTTGATTACAATACGAACCTTTCAGATATTCAAACAGAGAAATCGGTTGGATTCAATGTTGGTCTTATTGGAGATATGCGCATCAATGACCATATTAATATTCGTTTGGAACCGGGTCTGATTGTAAGCAATAGGACATTAACCTATAACGAGGGCTATTTTCAAGGTCTGACTTTTCAAGCCAATGATCTTGAACGAGAAGTTAAATCGACCTATATACATATACCATTACTAGTTAAGTTATCTGCCAAGCGTTTGAACAATTTCAAGCCTTTCGTGGTTGGTGGCATTTCCACAGCACTCAACCTTTCTTCCAACGAAGACAATCCAGATGACAATAGTGCAGGGCAATTCCGTACTAAAAAAAGTATGTTCTTTTATGAATTAGGCCTAGGTATTGATTTTTATTTACACTGGTTCAAGTTCACTCCTTCGATAAGGGGAGTTTTTGCATTAAATGATGAATTGGTAAGAGATACTGACACTAACAGTCCGTGGACAAGTAATATCACAAGTATGAAAACAAGGGGAGTCTTCCTTAATTTCACATTTCAATAGAAGCGCGCCTGAATTCACTTAGGATAATGGCCGTTGCCGTTGCTACATTTAGGCTTTCTGTTACGTTTTTTTCTCCAAAACGAGGAATTGTGATCTTGTTGTCCACCAGATTGGCAATTTCATCTCTAATGCCATTAGCCTCATTACCCATTATTAGGACTCCTTTGGTTGGTAGCATTTCCTTGTAAATATTCCTGCCATCCATAAATGTGCCTATAATGGATGTGTCTTCGTTTTTCTGCAAGAATTCACTAAGGTTGACATAAGAAATATTGACTCGAGATAGCGACCCCATTGTTGCTTGTACGACCTTAGGGTTATAGCAGTCTACGGTATTATGTGAGCAAACAAGGTCTCTGACACCAAACCAATCACAGAGTCTAATTATGGTTCCTAGGTTACCAGGGTCCCTTACATCATCTAGGGCTATCACTAATGCGTTGGTTTCTATGGGTCTTGAACCAGGAATATGATAAATGCCTAAGATTTCGGCGGGAGTTTTCAATTGGCTGATTTTCTTGAGATCCTTTTCAGATATCAGGGTATGGTTTTTGTTCAATGAAGCATGTACTGGATTCGAAATATAGAGATGTTGCAATTTCAATCTTGATTCCATCAATTCTGTTACCGTCTTGAACCCTTCCGCTATAAAGAGACCATGCTCTTTGCGATACTTTTTCTGAGCTAGACTCGTTATAAGTTTTAATTGACTTTTGGGTAACATTTTATTAACGTATTTTTGATTTTATTAATTATCCTGGTTGAAACCATCTCTCGCAAAAATATCACTTATTATCGTAATCATAGGGGTTTTAACCTCCTGTAACACTATTAAGAGAGTTGGTGAAAATGAGCACTTGCTTACAGATACTTCAGTATATGTTAACGATAAAAAGGATCTAACCGAGACAGTTAATAATTTACTTTACCAGAAACCAAATAGTAAGTTGGCCTTAGGCATACCTTTGAGGTTACATATTTATAATCTTGCCAAGGAAAATCCTGACTCAACCTATATTAACTGGTTGAACAAAAGACCTAAACGAAAACAGAGGCTTAAAAGCATCTATTCAAACAAACAAGTCGATAAGCTTGGTAATTCTTATGTAGGTCTAAATAATTGGATTAAGAAAACTGGCGAAGCACCTGTAATAGTAGATACTTCGCTAACCAGGAAATCCCAGAACAGGCTTGAAGATTACTTTTGGCAGAATGGATGGTTTGATGTTGAATCATCTACACTATTCAAACCCAAGGAAAATAAAAGGGCTGGTGTTGATTTTTTCATTACTACTGGCAAGCCATATCTTTTGGATTCGTTATCATCAAGAATAGATTCCCCAATAATAGATTCGTTATACCAAAAAATAAAGAAGAAATCATTACTTCAACCTATTGACCAATACAGGAGCTCCAATTTCGAAAAAGAACGAAGTAGGATAACGACCGAATTACGAAATTCTGGTGTTTACCATTTCAGTCAAGATTATGTGACTTTCGATATTGATTCGATCAAAGCCGATAAAAAAGTAAACGTAGAGCTGAAGATACCCAATAGAATTATAAAATCTGAAGATTCTACATACCAAATTCCTTTTAAGCTATATCGAATCAAGGATGTCAATATACTTACGGACTACTCATATGAAAACAGGAATGCACCATTAACAGATTCTATAACCTATAATAATTTTAATATTTACAGCGCATTTGGCCTAAAATACAAACCAAAGGCGCTCACAGACGCTATCTTCATAACTCCAGGAGAAGTTTACAAAGACATTGACAGGACAAGGACCTACAGATATATCAGTGAATTGAAGACATTCAAATATCCTAATATTGAATTTAAAGAAAACGTAGAGGATACAACATTGACAGCCAACATTTTCTTGACTCCTCGAAAAAAATACTCTTTAGGTGCAAGTTTTGATGTGACTCAAAGCAATATTCAAACAGTCGGGTTTTCATTCAGTGGCAATATCCTGACACGTAATATTTTTAAAGGTGCTGAAATTCTTGAGCTTTCGGCCATTGGATCTATCGGTGCTTCAAAAGACCCCTCAGATTCCAAAGATCAATTCTTCGATATCAATGAGCTTGGAGCAAATCTTAGATTAACTATCCCACGCCTATTTTCTCCTTTCAATACTGATAAGATCGTTCCTAAATACATGTCTCCTAGTACGCGCATTACCTTAGGAGCGACAAGTCAGCGAAATATTGGTTTAGATAAACAAACATTGTCTGGCATTTTTAATTATCGCTGGTATCCTTCTGCTGCAATTACTAATCGAATGGACCTTTTTAATGTGCAGTTTGTCAAAAACCTGAATACAGACAATTATTTTGAAGTCTACCAGAATTCATTTAGCACCTTGAATGCCATAGCCC
>JABDMQ010000192.1 GCA_013001365.1 Flavobacteriaceae bacterium | reverse complement strand
CAATAAGGAAAATTGCATTTTGAGGTTTTCGTCTGGTGAAAGTAAAGTTTGGGTATGACTGCAATGAAATAGACCGAAGCATAGTAAGCATAGGATCAATAGTTTTTTGGAAATAATTTTCATTAGGATCTTCTTATTTTATTATTATGATTTCATTCAAGTATAATGGAGTTCCTGCTAAACCCCAAATTGCCTTAAATGATGGTTCAAATGCTTGTATTGCATACGACCCCATTGATCGTCTGTGAAATATCCGAATCCTGGATGCTTGCCCCAATTCTCTTTGTCCAATTGGTCTCCAACTTCGCTGAGAAGTTCAAGAAGTGCAACTTTTTCAGATTTAAAATCCTTTTCCTCGGCAGCTTTTAGAAACTTAGCTGTAGGTAAACCTTTTCGCCATGGCTTGTCGTTATAAAGCGATTTTTTAAAGAATAATATGGCAAACCAATTAGGTTTGGTCATGCCGTAATGGTTCTTGCCCAACATAATATTCAAGGGTCCTTGGCAGTGCCAAGCCATTTGGCCAACACTCATTTTGCCCCATTGGGCTTTAGTGTTTTCGTCGAGTTTGTTGATGCGCTCTTCAACCTCTTTGAAAGTATTTTCATCAAAGATTGATTTCATGATCAAAAAATTAGTTGTTCGTTTAAAATTACAATTTCTTTTTCAAGTTTTCTATCTTTATGCAAATGCTATAAATGGCTGAAAAACTCACCTCATTTTCAATAAAGAATTGGTCGCAGGACGATCAACCACGAGAAAAATTATTGCATAAGGGTAAAGCAGCTTTAAGCGATGCAGAACTAGTAGCGATTTTGATAGGTTCAGGTACCCGCAATGAAAGCGCTGTAGACCTTTGCAAACGAATATTAGCAAAGGCCAATAACAACCTTTCTGAACTTGGTAAGTTATCCATTAAGCAGCTCATGGAATTCAAGGGAATTGGAGAGGCCAAAGCCATTTCGATTGCCGCAGCCATGGAGTTGGGGAGACGCCGAAGAGGAGAAGAAGCCTTGGATCAGGACAAGATTACCAGTAGTGCTTCTGTATTCGAACTCATGCAACCAATTTTAGGCGAATTGCCACATGAAGAATTCTGGATTGTTTATTTGAACAACTCTAATAAGGTCATTAAGAAGGATCAATTAAGCAAAGGTGGAATTACAGGTACTTTAGTGGATGTGCGATTGGTAATGAAAAACGCCATAGAACTTGCTGCCACAGGAATCATACTGGTTCATAACCATCCATCGGGAAGTTTGAAACCGAGCTTGGCAGACAAGAAATTGACAGCAAAACTGAAATCTGCAGGAGAAAGCCTTGACATAAAGGTCTTGGATCATATAATAATTACCGAAGCCAGATACTTTAGCTTTGCAGACGAGGAGGTGCTTTGATGTTATTGGTATATACACATAAGGTCACACCGAGGGTCAAGTACATATTTAAGCAAATATGTACAAGGATTCTAGGGATTTCAGTGAGTTTTACAAGTACTATTGAAGAGTTCATTGCCCATGATGATCTTAAGATGTCTTACGCAAAACAGCCTTTAGGAAAGGAATTATTTGTAAGGAGTCACGATTTACTGCATGAACAGGGATTGGCCTTTTTAACCATTAACGTTAATGATTGGGGCAATACGAAATGCTTCTTTACTACTGGGGACAAAAGCCATTTACCTTATGATATATTTGCTGCTTCCTTTTATCTTTTGACACGTTACGAAGAATACTTACCCCATGTGCAAGATGACTATGGAAGGTTTGTTGCAGAAGAAAGCATTGCCTATAAAAATGGATTCCTTTATCAACCAGTGGTTGATGTTTGGGCTTATAAATTCTTAACGGTATTAAGATCGTTTTATCCAGACTTCAACCCGTCGATTCGTAGGTATCAGATCAACCCTATTATTGATGTGCCAATGGCTTATGATTTCAAGCAAAAGGGCATTATGCGAACTTTTGGCGGTACGATGTTCGATCTAGGAAGATTTCGATTCAGGAGGCTTTATCAAAGGTATTCTGTTTTATTTGGGTTCAAGAAAGACCCTTACGATACGTTTAGTTATATCATTAATCGTCAAAAGACAAGTGAAAGTAAATTCAATGTGTTTTTCTTGATCGGAAATTATTCAACCTACGACAAGAATATAAACATCAACAAGAAGGTTTTTGTTTCGTTGATCAAATCGGTAGCGGATTATTGTAAGGTAGGACTAAAAGTTTCTTACTTCGCACTTGAGGACCTAGAAATACTGAAGAAAGAAAAGAGAACAATGGAAGAGGTCATAAACACTCCTCTTAATAGTTCTAGACATTCATTTTCCAAATTGAACCTTCCTGACTCCTATAGGAATCTTGTTGAGTTGGAAATCAATGAGGACTATACCATGGGATACATTGATCAATTAGGTTTCAGAGCAGGCACCTGTACACCTTTTTTCTTTTACGACCTGGACTATGAAACCAAGACACCACTTCTAATTAATACATTTCATGTCATTGATTCTGCACTTCTAAAGTACAACTCCTTGCTTGATAAGAAAAAGACCTTGAATGAGGTCATTGTTCAAGTAAAAAAAGTGAATGGTACTTTTTCACCAGTGTTCCATAATTATACATTCAGTGATGAGCCTAAATGGGAAGGATTCAAGGAATTATTCAATATAATATTAGATTCGCATAATGAAGCTTAACCACATAACAGATATATTTTTCGACCTAGACCATACATTATGGGATTTTGATAGGAATTCTGGATTGACTTTCGAGAAAATTTTCAAGATGAACGGTTTTGATATTCATTTAGAAGATTTCCTAAGCATATATATACCAAAGAACCTGGAATATTGGAAGTTATATCGAGAAAACAAGATCGATAAGGAATCTTTGAGATTTGCAAGACTGAATGATGTCTTCACAGAATTGGACATGCAGGTAGAACGTGAAATGATCTATAAATTGTCTCATGATTATATTGAGCATTTGGCTTCGTTCGATCATTTATTGGAAGGTACTATCGAACTCCTTGATTATTTAAGGCCTAAATATAAATTACATGTGATCACCAACGGATTCAGAG
>JABDMQ010000183.1 GCA_013001365.1 Flavobacteriaceae bacterium | reverse complement strand
TTGCAACCATACCTTAATTCGCCTGTCGAAAATGCTAGTTATTATTTTCAGAATATAAACAGGAAGAAGAAATACGAATTAGATCTTCTATTATTGACTCAAGGATGGAGTAGTTACGATTGGTATGATGTATTCAACAATCCTCCTAAACTGCTATATCCTTTCGAAACTGGCATATCGATCAATGCAACAGTAAATAGAAGAACTTCTGGACAATACTTGATATACCCAACAAGATTTAGCAAGTCGAACTTGATCGCACTGACGGATGACGAAAAAACATTTGAGCGAACAGATTTTTATTTTTTGTCGGATGAACGGATTAGAATTGGGGAAATTCAATCAAATGGAAAGGTTTTGAAACCAAGTCTGTACCTCCAATTCAATCCTTCCAAGATTCCGGATTTTAAAATGCCGGGAGAAGATATCCTTGATATAAAAGGAGAAAGAATCCTAGAATACTCAGGAAATAATGCAATGATACCATCTTGGAACAACATTGAAGAATTAGATGAGGTAGTTGTTACTGCAGATCGGAAAGCTACGAAATTAGAAAGATTGAGAAAGACCAACACTGGCAATGTTGATGTGTTTGATGATAAAAAACGGAAATCTTATTCGGACTTGGCTTCGTATCTGAGCACTAAGGGATTTCAAGTTTATCCCAATGCAGGTACACTTGTAATTTTGAACAAGAATGCAGTTTCCGCTAACAGTGCACGTACGCCTTTGGTATATCTTGATGGGGTTTTACTTTCTAGTTTCAGTTTGCTTTTTAATTTCCAGATGAACATCGTCGATTATATAGTTGTGAATAGGTCAGGAGTAGGAGAAGGTGTTCGAGGGGCAGGAGGGGTCATAAAGATCTATACAGACCCAAGTGTAAATCTGATCAAGAAATATGGAAAGGTCTACCAAGAATATGAAGTGCCTTTGACATATTCGAAGACCAAGAAATTCTATACGCCAAAATACTCCAGTTTCCAGAGTGATTTTTATAAGGAATATGGTGTAATACATTGGGTGCCAGACTTGAGAACAGACAGTATGGGAAATTTTCTGTTTTCAATACCGGATACCGATCAAGATGAAGTAAAATTATTCATAGAAGGAATATCAGCTAAAGGGCAATACCTATCAGAATCAAAGAATATCACATTAAAATAATACAGCTTATTTCCTCATTGCATTTTCCCAGTCCCATGCACTTTTAAGCGCTTCTTCAAGCGAGGATTCTGCTTTCCATCCTAATTTCTTATTGGCCTTTTTAGTGCTTGCAAAAGCAGTAATGACATCGCCTTCACGACGACCAACGATTCTGTAATTCAATGGTTTTCCTGATACTCTTTCAAAGGCCTTTATGACCTCTAAGACTGAGGATCCTTTTCCTGTACCTATATTGAAGACCTCGTAATTCTTCTTGTTTTGACGATGCACTAACCGTTTAAGGGCAACTACATGTGCTTTTGCAAGATCCACGACATGAATATAATCACGTATACATGTGCCGTCAGGTGTTGGATAATCATCGCCAAAAACGGAGAGTTGCTCTCTAATACCTAAAGCGGTTTGAGTAATGAATGGCACTAAGTTCTGGGGTACACCAATTGGTAATTCACCAATTTTAGCAGATGGATGAGCACCTATAGGATTGAAATAACGAAGTGCAATTGCTTTAAGGGTGGCGTTTACCTTGCATGTGTCCTTTATGATTTCCTCACCTATTTGTTTGGTATTGCCATATGGAGATTCTGCTGGTTTAACTGATGCTTTCTCAGTGATCGGCATTTCATCCGCTTGACCATAAACCGTACAAGAAGAACTAAATATGAAATTGCCTTTACCTAGCTTTAGTTGTTCTTGAAGAAGGTAAACCAATGTGTTGAGGTTATTTTCATAATACAACAATGGGTTCTCAACACTTTCACCTACCGCTTTCGACGCGGCGAAATGAATAATGCCTTCGATATCTGTATGCTCTCGAAAGAATTCCTGAACGAGATTTCGGTCTCTTAGGTCTAATTTCTCGAAATGGGGTTGCTTCCCTGTAATCTCTTCAATACCTTCTAGAACATCAAGAGAGGAGTTTGAAAGATCATCAATGATCACGACTTCATAACCTTCATTTTGCAATTCAACGACCACATGAGACCCAATAAAACCTAATCCTCCTGTAACAAGTATTTTCATATTGAAATTTAGATTTCAAAAATAATGAAAAAAGCCCCTGCAATTGCAGAGGCCTTTAATATAATTGATCAATAGCAACTCGTTATTTACCTCCTAGCATCAAGAGTTCGTTACAAACCACCTCAGTGATATAACGTTTATCACCTTCCTTGGTTTCATAGCTTCGTGATGTTAACTTGCCTTCAACGGCTACTTCCTTTCCCTTGGTCAGATATTTCTCGACGATCTCGGCAGTTTTACCCCAAGCAATGACATTATGCCATTGGGTGTCCGTTACTTTTTCGCCTTGGGCGTTCTTGTAATTTTCATTTGTGGCTACTGTGAATTTTGCAAGCGTCTTGCCACTTTCTAGATTAATGATTTCAGGGTCCTTGCCTAAATTACCAATCAACTGTACTTTGTTTTTTAATGCGTTCATAATAATAAATTTTTAATGTTAAACAGTTAATACTATTGAACCACTTTGATTCAACACTGCAAAGATGTAACTGTGTCCAAATAGTATTCGGTTGTAAAGTGTTTAATTTCGTTTGTAAACATTTGTAGTCGTTTGTAAACGAATAATTCGTATATTGCAATCAAATCAAAACCCTTATGAATAGTAATAAAATTTGCATTCTTTTATTTCTCGGACTATTTCTTTTCAATAGTTGTATTGCTCAAGAAAAAGTTTCGAACACACTGCAATTCACGGAAAATATGACCTCACCTCAAGCAAATTTAGAGGATGTTTCATGGATCGAAGGCCATTGGCGAGGCCAGGCTTTTGGAGGAGTGGTAGAAGAGATGTGGAGTCCACCTCTTGGCGATTCGATGATGTTCTCATTTAAATTGGTAGCAGACAATAAAGTACAGTTTTATGAAGTTGGTGGCATTAGACAAGTTGGCGAGACACTGTTGCTTCAGTTAAAACATTTTTCAGGTGATTTCAAGGGTTGGGAAGAAAAGGATGAAACCGTTGATTTCAAATTAGTGAAGATCGAAGGCAATCGTGTTTATTTCGACGAGTTCACTTTTGAGAAAATCTCAGATGACGAAATCAATATGTATTTAGTGGTGTCTGAAAAAGACAAACAAGAGGAAGTTATATTCAATTATAAAAGACAATAATGAACTTCTATCTAGAAACAGAACGATTGATTTTAAGGGACTTGCTTGAAAGTGATGTTGACGGCATTTTCGAATTGGATTCCGATTCTTTAGTGCATGAGTATTTGGGTAAAAAACCAATTAGTACTATTAAGGAAGCTGAGGAAATCGTAGGATTCATAAGAGATCAATATGAAAAACGAGGAATCGGTAGATTCGCGGCCGTTGAAAAATCCAGTGGTGATTTTATTGGTTGGTCTGGATTGAAATTCAATACAGGAGAAAAAGAAACAATCGGTAAAAAAAGAGATTTTTATGACATCGGATATAGATTGATCCCGCGATTCTGGAACAATGGTTATGCCACCGAATCAGCCT
>JABDMQ010000118.1 GCA_013001365.1 Flavobacteriaceae bacterium | reverse complement strand
TTTTTAAGTGGCGAGTATGGTACATTCTTGAGACAAGACAAGAATAAGATAGTGACCTTTAATGCTATTGCGAAAGCCGTGAGATCGCTTTCAAGGTCAAAACGGATGCATGGGATTTTCGTGAAGGATTTCAAGGAAGAATCGCTCTATATAACAAATCATTTAGAAGACCATGATTATGCAATTATGCAAGTGGAACCCAATTTGATCATTCACTTGAATGCAGAATGGAAAACTTTTGAGGATTACAAAACTGCGTTGAAATCCAAGTATCGTGTAAAGGCAAACAAAGCAGATTCAACAAGCCAATCCCTCCAAGCCAAATTATTCACTGATAAAGATGTCTACACATACAAGGACGAATTACAGGCCTTGTACGAAAACACTATTGCCAATGCCAATTTCAACGCACAGGTGCTTAATTTGAATACATATATCAATCTTAAGGAAATCTATCACAATAAGTTTATAGTAAAGGGATATTTTCTTGAAGGAAAATTGGTTGGGTTCTTATCGGCCATGGTAAATCAAGAAAACCTGGATGCCCATTTCATAGGATTAGACTATAGTTTGAACAAAGAATATGCAATTTACCCAAGGATTTTGAATGATTATGTCCGCTTAGGAATAGAGCTTGGTTCAAAACGAATTAATCTCGGAAGGACCGCATCAGAAATAAAAAGCACTTTAGGTGCAGAACCTGAAGACCTTATTTGTTACTTTAAGCATAAGAGAACTTTTGTTAATCGCTTGATCAAGCCATTTACGTCTAACATAAAGATCAAGTCCTATAAGCAGCATCAGCCGTTTAAGACCTAGATCAATCAATTTTCACATAACTCAAATTTCACCTGTCTCTTAGTTAATCATAAAGATATGTCTATTCTAGATTCAAGTCAACAGGCCGCTTACCGAATTTCCTGCTGTCCTCTTTTGTAAGGACCTTGAAATCCTTTGATTTAGGAAAATCAGCTAAAGCATATCCTAAATCATCTGGAAATCCTATCAGTTTTCTGGTTTTAAGATCTATCCATCCACCAAAGATCTCACAATGCGCTAAATTCTTGCCTTTATGATCATAAAAATTATGCACGAACTCAAAAAAACCACCATCATCACTAAGTCCAGCAACCTCCAACGTAACCTTTATCGGTTTTCCTTGAAACACCTCTCTAAAATAGTATATATGCTCATGAAAGACCACCGGACCAATATTAAATTTCACCAATTGTTCCTGCGTTATACCCTTATCAATAAAAAATCCCATCCTGGTATGGCTCATGAAGTTTATATAGGCCGAATTGGCCAGATGGCGATTAGCATCCAGGTCGCTCCATCGAATATCGAATTCCTTTATGTACATTGGATTTATTAAGGCATCAAAAATACAAATTAGGTAATGAATGAAAAGATTGTGGCACCTATTTTTTATATTAGCAGAATACAAAACAAAAAAAATGAGAACACTAAAACTAGCATTCATATTAACATTGTCCTTGGTCATGATTTCATGTGGAGGCGATAAGAAAAAAGAAGAGAAGGAAAAAGTAAAGATCGGTACCAAGAAACAATCGACCAGTACCAGCAGCGACAAGGAAATTGATGTTAAGATCACTGGCAATGACCAAATGCAATTCAATGTTAAGGTCATTCGTGTTAAAGAAGGACAAGAAGTAACGGTTACCTTGCAACATGTTGGTAAGATGGCTGTGAACATAATGGGTCATAATTTCGTGTTATTGAAACAAGGAACCGACATAAACACATTTGGCTCAGAAGCATCTGCTGCCAAAGAAGCCGATTATATTCCTAATGATGGCAAGGATGTTATCGCACATACGAAAATGATCGGTGGTGGAGATACCACATCGGTGACCTTCATGGCACCTGCTAAAGGCGAATACGATTTCATCTGTAGTTTCCCAGGGCATTATGCCCTTATGCAAGGGAAGTTCATAGTTGAGTAAAATGGAAGATCTTATCCCTTGGTTTGGTATCCTATTTTACGGATTACCAATAATCGTTATTGGATACATTTATAAACTCAAGCCACCTAAGGAGATCAACCAGTTTTATGGCTATCGTACAAGACGAAGTATGAAAAACCAAGAGATTTGGGATTACGCCAACAAGATTGGCGCTCAAATGATTATTTATGTTGGTGTCATTACCTTGTTTTTTGGATTAATTCCTTTGTTTTGGGACTGGCCGCATGCTCATTTCATTCCGTTATTTGTGTTGCTTATCTCTATTTTAATAGGGATGTTATATTGTGAAAAGTTGCTGGACCAGCGATTCGATAAAAACGGAAATCCAAAATAATAATCTTTATTAGTCAACCTTGATTTTTGTACCTTCGCATAACTTTAAAAATGAGGTATGATAGTATCAATGACAGGTTTTGGGAAGTCGGTTTTGCAACTTCCATCCAAGAAGATCACCATAGAGATCAAATCCCTAAATAGCAAGAACCTGGACTTGAACGTTCGCACACCTTCCTTATATCGTGAAAAGGAATTAAGCATAAGAAAACTTATTGCCTCGAAATTAGTGAGAGGGAAAGTAGATTTTAATCTATACCTTGAAATCACAGGAGAAGAAACCTCTTCTCAGATCAATAAGACCGTTACCAAGCAATACATGAAGCAGTTAAAGGACGTGGTTGACGGCGATCCTATGGAATTACTTCAAATGGCCATTAGGATGCCAGATGCTGTGACTACAGAACGGGATGAAATAGATGAAACCGAGTGGAAAATCATCGAAGATGAGATAAAAAGCACTCTGGATAAGATATCAGAATATCGAGCTTCGGAAGGCAAAGCCTTAGAAGACGATCTGCAACAAAGGGTCAATAATATATCTTCATTGCTTGAAGAGGTCATTGCCATGGATCCTGAGCGGATTGAAGCGGTGCGTGAGCGATTACGCAAAGGCGTTGCAGAACTAAAGGAGAAAGTAGATGAAAATCGTTTTGAGCAAGAATTGGTCTATTACATAGAAAAATTCGATATCACTGAAGAGAAAGTGCGTTTGCAGAATCATCTTGAATATTTCACCAAATCCATTAACTCGCCTGATTCCAACGGAAAAAAGCTCGGTTTCATTGGCCAGGAAATGGGACGTGAGATAAACACCATTGGTTCTAAATCCAATTATGCACCCATGCAGAAATTGGTCGTGCAAATGAAAGACGAACTCGAGAAAATAAAGGAACAACTCTTAAATGTCCTTTAAATGAAAAAGGGAAAGCTCATTGTATTCTCGGCGCCATCAGGTTCTGGAAAGACGACGATAGTCAGGCATCTATTGAAGCAGGAAAGTCTCAACTTGGAATTCTCCATTTCTGCAACATCACGAGAGCAGCGCGGTGATGAAAAAGACGGCGTCGATTATTATTTTCTGTCTTCGAAAGAATTCAAGAACAAGATCAAGCATGAGGAGTTCCTAGAATGGGAAGAGGTGTATCGTGATAATTTTTACGGAACACTTAAGACCGAAGTCGAGCGCATCTGGGCAAAAGGCAAACATGTGATCTTTGATATTGATGTATCCGGAGGGTTAAGAATAAAGAGAAAATTCCCAGAAGAGACCTTGGCGATTTTTGTTAAGCCTCCGAGCATTGACGAATTGAAGATCAGGTTAAAGAAACGCAAAACAGAAAGCGATGACAAGATAAATATGCGTGTTGCGAAGGCCTCTGCAGAATTGGCCACTGCGCCACTTTTTGATGAAATCATCCTTAATGAGAATTTGGATGATGCCTTGAAAGAGGCTGAAGATATGGTTGGGGACTTCATAAATGACAAAGGGCTTTCACCTCGAGTGCAGCCGAAAGATCTCAGCAAAGGAAAAAAAAAGAAATAATGAAAATTGGCCTTTACTTCGGCACCTTCAATCCTATTCATGTAGGGCATTTGACCATAGCTAACCATATGGTTGAGTTCAATGATCTCGATCAAGTATGGTTTATTGTTACTCCTCATAGCCCTTTCAAGAAGAAGAAATCATTGCTGGAGGACCACCATCGGTTTCAAATGGTATTGCGGGCAACCGAGGAATACCCAAAACTGAAACCTAGTGATATTGAGTTCAAGTTACCCCAACCTAATTATACGATCAATACCTTGGTGCATCTTGAAGAGAAATATCCAGACCATGAGTTTTGCTTGATAATGGGTGAAGATAATCTGAAGAGTTTCCATAAATGGAAGAACTACGAATTGATATTGAAGAACTACGATATTTACGTGTATCCAAGGGTATCTGAGGGCAAAGTTGATTCGCAATTCGATAATCATCCTAGTATCCATCGTACAGATGCGCCAATAATGCAATTATCCTCTACATTCATCCGTAAAGCCATCAAAGAAAAGAAAAATATCCGGCCCATGTTGCCCGAACATGTATGGCAGTATCTCGATGAGATGAATTTTTATAAAAAATAAAAGCCTGCTCTATTGAACAGGCTTTTTTTTATTATAGTTCTCGATTCATCTTGAAGTTTGTTGACAAGACACTCGAACTGACAATTATCGCTTAATCCAAAGCAGGAATACGCAATACCTGTCCTGGATAGATCTTGTCCGGATCGGTAAGCATTGGTTTGTTAGCTTCGAAGATCACAGGATATTTCATGGCATTGCCATAATAATTCTTAGCGATCTTGCCTAATGTGTCACCACTTACCACAGTATGGAATTGTGCTTCTGGCTCAGGATTTTCAACCGTCATTTGGTCATCTACGGTTGCAATGCCTTCTGAATTACCAATGACCAATACCACTTTTTCCTTGGTTGCTTGGTCATGTGCCATACCAGAAACAGTTGCTG
>JABDMQ010000048.1 GCA_013001365.1 Flavobacteriaceae bacterium | reverse complement strand
GTTAGGTGCGGCCAACATCTTTTGAAAACCAGGCCTAGCCATCATTTTTTGGAAATCAGGTGCTGCCAGCATCTTTTGAAAATTAGGCGCCGCTAACATCTTCTGGAAATCAGAGGACTTGGCTAACTTCATAAAATTAGGAGATGCCATCATCTTCTGGAAATCAGGAGCCGCCATCATCTTCTGAAAATCAGGAGCCGCTAACATCTTTTGAAAACTAGAGGATTACGCTAACTTCTTGAAATCAGGCGATGCCATCATCTTCTGGAAATTTGGCGCTGCCATCATTTTTTGAAAGTTAGGAGCCGCCATCATCTTCTGGAAATCAGGCGCTGCCATCATCTTCTGGAAATTAGGCGTTGCCATCATTTTTTGAAAGTTCGGTGCCGCCATCATTTTCTGGAAATCAGGTGCTGCCATCATCTTTAGAAAATCAGGCGCTGCCATCATTTTCTGGAAATCGGGTGCAGACATCATTTTTTGAAAGTCTGCCGATGTCACTAATTTTGCAAATTCTGGGTTTGCAACCATGTTCTGGAAATCTTGATTATTCAGGAATTCCTGAACTTCTTCTCCATCGAGATCAACGACAACATCGTTTTTGTTGTCATACTTTTTTGCCTTTTTGGCACCTTTGATCGTTTTGTCCCCAGAACCTGATAATTCTGAAGGATTAAAATCAATTGCGTCTGTTGATACTAGTAAATAAGCTACTGCTCCAATTACTACTACAACCGCCACGATTAAAAAATTTAATTTACCATGGACTTTACTTGTGTGCTTACTCATAATTAGTGTATTAAATTAATTATTTCCCAAACAACAATAAGTTGAAAGTCTAACTACAATAGTTATCTCATGAAGTTACGAAAAATATGTTAACAAGAATTATTTATACACTTCATATTGAGAGAGTTACTCTATTAAGAGTGTAAATTTGAAAAACTATCTATTTGTCCTGCGTGCACAATAAGAAAAACCCTTCAAAAATCATAAGAAGAGTTTTGGGCTAAATAAGTAGGATGTTTTCTTCAGATCCATAATTGAGAGGCTTTTTTGTTTTAGCCGAGATTATGTTACCAATAATCGAATAAAAACGTAAGAAAATACAGCTAAATTGCAGTGATATTAACAGGTTATTAACAATTCAAGAATTGTAAAACATTGAAAACCAGTTAAATGATTATTTATTTTTGGCAGATTTAAAAAAACATTCTATATTAGCCATCCTTCTAAGCCCCAATAGCTAGTAAGTATAAGCTTTCAAGGACATTTTTAATCCATTTCAATTTAACTCGTTTCTGAGTTAAACCCTCCCTCACAACCGTCTTGGTTACATCTAGGACAAGTTAATTAATTATCCATTCCCTACCCTCTAGGTTCCTTAACAGGAAGACTATCAGATTGTATTGAATTTTTATATCCGAGACGTCGGAAACGATAATAGTTAACTTAAATAGATTAAATTATGAAATCCCTAAAATTACTTGCAATTGCTGCGATCTTTGGTGCATTTATCACCTCATGTGAAGCAGATTCGATTACTGAAGACGAACAACTTATTGAAGAAATGGATGTGTTCTCTGGAACAGGAGATGAAGTAGATGCTCCTGAAGATCCAGGAGGGCAATAGTCCTTTTTCATTTAAATATCAAAAGCTCCTTGTTTTAAAAAGCAAGGAGCTTTTTTTATTTCATTAAAATATGAATAACTTTGATTGCACTCAATTAACACGAATTGCGAATATTAGCATTCATAGTAGTATTCTTTATTGCTTCAAATTGTCTTGCTCAGTTAAACCCTGACCAAAGTCAGAAACTTGATAGCATTCTTACCTTACGGAATAAATCAGGCGACACTTCCTTTAGTTTGGAAGAGCGGTTTGCATTCGTTGAGAGAGCTAGACGAATGTCCGAAGAATTGAATATAGATTCCACAATAGTGGAAAGCAATAAAGCCGTTCTGAGTATTTATTTTAAAAGGAAGAACAATAATCTATTCAAAAGGCTTGGGCGAGAAACACTTTCGTTGGCAACAAAAATAAGGGATACGACTTCAATTGCCTATTTGAATTTTTATTTCGGAGCATATTTTGGACGCATCCTTGAAAACGATAGTGCTTACTATTATTATTACAATGCAGAGAAAATCTATAATTCATTAAATGATAATTATAATGCGGCCAGAGTATTGTTGAACATGGCTATCATACAAAAGGATGAAAAGGATTATATAGGTAGTGAAAGCAATTCGATCAAGGCAATTCCATTCCTTGAAACTGAAATACAGAACAAAGAAAATTTGGATGGTGCCTATCGAACATTGTCTTCTGTTTATAATAATTTAGCGATTGTTACCAAAGAACTCGGCAATTACCCCGAGGCCATTGAGTATTACAATCAGGCAATTTCTACACAAAGAAGAAGAGAGGAGTATAGTAAAAAATTAGAGTTTTTATATACTAATAACCTTGCTAAGGTCTATGAAGAATCTGGTAATTACGAAAAGGCCATAGAATATTTTTCTAAACTGCTTACTGAGAAAAATACGATGGGAAAGGACTCATCTTTTTATGCGACTGTCCTCGCCAACTACGCACGCAATAAATTTTACCTTGACAAAGAAGATGAAGAACTTCCTGGGTTATTTTTAAGTGCACTTGGTGTAAGAGAACGAATTGAAGACAAGAGCGGCATCATGAGGGGCAGTATAAATCTTGCTGAGTATTATTTGGTTCAAGATAGCTTGGGAATTGCCAAAATGTACGCTAATAAAGCTTACGACATAGCAAATAAATATAACAGGAATGATGATGAACTTGAAGTATTATTGCTGTTATCGAAAATTGAAAAAGGGGATGAGGCCTTGGCATATACTGAAAAATATATAGCGCTAAATGACAGCCTCCATAAAGCCGAACGTGCAATACGAAACAAATTTGCAAGAATTGAGTTCGAAAAAGACCGTATTGAAGAAGAAAATGTTCAGCTTTCACAAGAAAGAGAGTTATTCTTGATACTGGCCATTGCCGGAATGATATCGGCATTCTTAATCTACATCATTATCTCGCAACGTGTCAAGAACAAGGAACTTCGATTCAGCCAAGAGCAACAAAAAGCCAACGAAGAGATCTATAACCTCATGCTAACCCAGCAAGACAAGATCGAGGAAGGTCGTGCCAAAGAGAAGAAACGTATCTCAGAAGACTTGCATGATGGCATTCTTGGGCGATTGTTCGGTACGCGTTTAAGCTTGGATAGTCTGAACATGAGTTCAGACAAAGATGCTGTCAAGAATCGAGGACAGTATATTGAGGAGCTTAAGGCCATTGAACAGGAAATACGTCGCATCTCTCATGACCTTAATGTTGATTTCGTTGCTGGTTCGAGGTATCTCGATATCGTAAAGACCTTGATAGAGAATCAAGCCCAGGCCTATGGTTTTAGCTGCGCTTTCAAGCATAACGATCAAATAGACTGGGAAGGGGTCTCAAACAAGACCAAGATCCATTTTTACAGAATGATCCAGGAATCCCTCCAAAACATTTATAAACACGCCAATGCCAAGCATGTTGACGTTAGTTTTGAACTAAAAGGCAATCAGATTTTTTTGAGTATCGCTGATGATGGAGAAGGCTTTGTTGTAAATAAGGCCAAGAAAGGCATCGGTCTTAAGAACATTAAATCTCGTGTTGAGGAATTAAAAGGAGAATTATTCATAAATTCACAAAAAGATGCTGGAACAAGCATCTCAATAAGTGTCCCTATATAAGTTAACTGCATGCATAAACTGAATATTTTAATGGTTGATGATCACCCGATGATCATAGAAGGTTATCAGAATACCCTTTTATCCACAAAAACCGATGATCAAGATTTGGCTATCGATATTGCATCGACCTGCGATATGGCCAACGAAATGATGTTGGCTTCGGTAAAGCACCAAAATCCGTATGACATACTATTTGTAGATATTAAATTACCTCCTTCAAAAGATGGTGCGATAACCTCTGGTGAGGACCTTGCTAAAGTTGCGAGGGAAATACTGCCTGATGCTAAGATCATTATCTTGACCATGTTCAATGAGTCCTATCGTATCCATAATATATTGAAGACCATTAACCCTGATGGTTTCTTGATAAAAAGTGATTTGACATCTAACGAATTGGCGAAGGCCTTTCAGACCATTTTAACGAATCCACCCTATTACAGTAGCACAGTAAATGGTTTCTTGAGACAATCGATCACATCTGATGTTTATGTAGATGATAAGAACCGTAAAATTCTTCATTTGCTATCTCAAGGTGTCAAGACGAAGAATCTTGCAGAACATCTCAATCTATCTTTAAGTGCTGTTGAAAAGAGAAAAAAACAGCTTAAGGAGCTATTCAAGATTCAAGATGGGCAGGACGAAAGCCTGATCAATGAGGCACGAGAGAAAGGTTTTTTGTAAGGCGTTTCGTTAATCGATGTTAAAAAACATGGGTTATATCAAAAATGCTATCGACTCAAACCCTTTGCTATACTTGAGAAGTGAATTATTACCGTAAAAATTTTGTGGTTTTTCCACAGCAAAAAGTCTAGGCTATTTATTAGATTTATCCAGTCAACAGACAATTAATTAATCCCTCGAGATTATTTGTTGATTAATAGCAATTTAAGACGGCCCTATGTGAAACCATTCTTGGTTAGCATAGGGTTCTTAAATTATAACC
>JABDMQ010000016.1 GCA_013001365.1 Flavobacteriaceae bacterium | reverse complement strand
GAAAAGAGTGGTACATTGTATTCTTGGGAAGAATTGCTGATTCATTTAAGTAATTAGCATCATGAATAGAGCTTATATTTATTCTTTGGCTCTGTTTATCACATACCTTGGCTATTCTCAGCATATTAATGTTTGCAATTCCTGTAATGTTACTTCTTTGAAAGAAGCAATTTCCTTGGCCAAGGATTTTGACACTATTCTTGTAAGAAAGGGAACCTATAAGGAACATGATATTGTGGTCGATAAACCGCTTGCTATAATTGGTGAGGACTATCCAAAAATTGATGGTGAACTTAAAGGAGAAATAATAACGATTACATCAGACAATGTGACCTTGGACGGTTTGTATGTAGTTAATGTTGGTATTAGTTATACTGAAGATTATGCCGCCATAAGGGTCAAGAAAAGCAAGAATTTCCTGATTCAGAATCTTGTTCTCGAAAATTTGTTTTTTGGGATTTACCTGGAGAAATCAAATTTTGGTAAGATCTATCATAACAAGATCATTGGTGATGCCGTAGAAGAATTCAATTCAGGAAATGGTATACACCTATGGTATAGTAAAAATGTAGAGATAGAGCATAATTACATTCAGCACGTGAGAGATGGAATTTATTTGGAGTTTGCGAATAATTGCATAATCAAGAATAATGAAAGCTCCAACAATGTGCGTTATGGACTCCATTTCATGTTCTCAAATGATGATATTTATGAGGATAATATATTTGAAAATAATGGTGCTGGAGTTGCCGTCATGTTTTCCAAAGGGATAAAGATGTACAATAATATATTCAGGGAGAATTGGGGAAGTGCATCTTACGGAATGCTCCTAAAGGAAATTAATGATGCTGAAATTAAAGGAAATCTTTTCGAAGAGAATACAATAGGAATAAATATTGAAGGATCCAACAGGATTGTTTATAAGAACAATGAATTCAGGAACAATGGTTGGGCAATAAAAGTTCGAGGCGCATGTTACACCAATGAGTTCGTTAATAATAATTTTCTTTACAATTCTTTTGACATAGCATATAACAGTAAGGTTAACGACAATATCTTTGATAGTAATTTTTGGAGTAATTATACAGGATATGATTTGAACAAAGACGGAATTGGCGATGTGCCATATCGACCAGTTAAACTGTTTTCCTATATTGTTAACAGAACGCCGGAAACAATTATTCTATTGAGAAGCCTGTTTATCGATATCATTGATTTTTCTGAAAAAGTGTCGCCAGTTTTTACTCCAGATAAATTGCTGGACCATAATCCTTCAATAAAGAAATTAGAATGGTAAACATTCAAGAACTTCATAAGCGTTTTAATAAGAACGTTGTATTAAGCGGAGTGGACCTGCAAATAGAGAAAGAAGGTATAATTGCCATTCTTGGTCCTAATGGATCAGGCAAGACGACATTGATAAAATCCATTCTCGGGATGGTCATACCTAATAAAGGGACTATTACTATTGATGGTAAAGACATCAAGGCCAGTTCTTCATATAGAAATTCAATAGACTACTTGCCACAGATAGCTAACTTTCCGAACAACCTCAAGGTAAAGGAACTAATTACCATGATTAAGGATTTGCGTACAGAAACATCTAGGGACAAGATTCTGATAGAGCTCTTTAAACTAGAACCATTCCTGAATAAGAAACTCGGAAATCTCTCCGGTGGTACCAAACAGAAAGTGAATATTATTTTGACGTTTATGTTTGATAGCCCTTTGATCATATTGGACGAACCAACTACTGGTTTAGACCCAATATCCCTGATCAGGTTAAAAGAGTTGATTCAAGAAGAGAAAGAAAAAGGGAAAACCATTTTGATCACTTCTCACATAATGAGGTTCGTGGAAGAGGTTTCTGATGAAATCATTTTTCTTCTGGAAGGGAAAATATATTTCAAGGGAAGTATTAATGGCCTTAAAAACAAGACTGGTCAAAATGATTTCGAACATGCCATTGCATCAATTCTAAAGGAAACACATGCTTAAGATATTAAAATACAGCTTTTATGATCTAATGCGCAGCCGATGGAGTTATGTATATTTTGCGTTTTATTTACTACTTGGCATTGTTCTTTTGTTTCTTAATAATGACTTGTCCAAAGCGGTTATTACCTTGATGAATGTCATCATTGTATTAGTGCCGTTGATCGGAACCATATTTGGGGTCATGTACTATTATAATTCAAAGGAGTTTACCGAACTTCTGCTTGCTCAACCCTTAAAACGTTCGTCAATATTCTTAGGGCAATACTTAGGTGTTGCATTATCCTTGTCGATGAGTTTGATCCTTGGATTAGGGATTCCATTTATCTTATACGGCATTTTCAAGTCTAGTGTAATCTGGGATTTCACTTTATTGTTGATTTCAGGTGTATTTCTAACTTTAATATTTACAGCCCTAGCCTTTAATATAGCCTTGTCCTTTGAGAATAAGATCAAAGGATTTGGTTATGCTATTTTGCTTTGGTTGTTCCTGGCAATTATTTACGATGGCATTTTCCTGATGAGCTTGGTTCTTTTTCAAGATTATCCTTTAGACAAGCTCTCATTAACAGGTACCATGTTAAATCCTATAGATTTATCAAGGACTTTAATCTTACTAAAGTTGGACATTTCTGCATTACTAGGATATACGGGCGCCGTGTTCAAGAAGTTCTTCGGTACCAACTTTGGGCTGGTAATTTCTATCCTTACATTGGGACTATGGACAATTTTACCGGTTTGGCGCATTATTGTAAAATCTAGAAAAAAGGACTTTTAATACATATTTAGATTAATGAATTAAGTGCTTGTATTAGCTTATTTGCGAATTAATGTAACTAAAAAAAGAGCTGAATATTCATTCAACTCTTTTTCTGCTTAATAAATTAGGGTTTGTTTTCTTAAGTTATGCTTTTTTATAGTAGAACTATTAAAATTGCTCCAACAAATAATTAATTAGATCGGTAGTAGTAACGATTCCAACTAAATTTTCACCGTCTACAACTGGTAGGGCATGAAATTCTCTCTTTGAAAGTATTTCTGCAACCTCTTTAATGGTCGTTTCGGAATTGACACTTATAAGATTCTTGGCCATTACCTGCTCTATAGAGAACATGTTGTAAACAACGGTATCTATTTCATACTCATCTTCATCAACGGCATCAGCAAAGCTAATCCTCAATAGATCGGTAAAAC
>JABDMQ010000012.1 GCA_013001365.1 Flavobacteriaceae bacterium | reverse complement strand
CAATAATGAACTTCTATCTAGAAACAGAACGATTGATATTAAGGGACTTGTTAGAAAGTGATGTTGAAGGCATTTTCGAATTGGATTCCGATCCTTTGGTGCATGAGTATCTGGGCAAAAAACCAATTAGTACTATTAAGGAAGCTGAGGAAGTCGTGGGATTCATAAGAGATCAATACGAAAAAAGAGGAATAGGTCGATTCGCGGCCATTGAAAAATCCAGTGGTAATTTTATTGGTTGGTCTGGATTGAAATTCAATACAGGAGATAAAGAAACAATCGGTAAAAAAAGAGATTTTTACGATATCGGATATAGATTGATTCCGCGATTCTGGAACAAAGGTTATGCCACCGAATCAGCCTTGGCTTGCCTGGATTTTGGATTCAGCAACCTCGAACTCAATAAGATTGTAGGTGCAGCCGAAACAGGTAACATTGCTTCAAACAAAGTATTGAAGCGAATAGGATTGAAGTATGTTGAGCAATTTCTTCTTGATGATGAAATGATTAATTGGTACGAATTGAAAAAAGAAGATCATGGAAAAGAAATGTCCTGAATGTGGCGAGAAGATAGTCGGGAGGATAGATAAGAAATTCTGTAGCGATGGTTGTCGTAATGCCTACAACAATCGTGTAAACAAAGACACGAAGAACTTGATTCGAAATACTAACAACAGATTACGAAAGAACTATCGGATCCTTGAAAGCCTAAACCCTAACAAAAAGACAAAAGCGTCTAGAGCAAAGATGATCGAGAAAGGATTCGATTTCAATTATTTCACGAGTATTTACACCACCAAGGCAGGGACGGTTTATTATTTCGTGTACGATCAAGGCTATTTACCTTTAGAAGGGGATTACTATGCGCTTGTTAAAAGGGAGTGATCGACTTTACTTCCATTTTTGGCCTTTCAATTTCATGGCAGCTTTCAAGACATCCATCTGACTTATCTGTCCGACCAATTTTCCGTTTTCAAGAACTGGGAATCGACGTCGTTTCGACTCCAAGAATTTGTTGGCCGCATCGAAAATACTTATGTGCCCGTCGATGGTCTCTACGTTTTCTACCATATGGTTCTTTACGCGAGTGTCTCCCATCGGCATATTGAAGTAACGGCTCTCACTAAGTTGCTTGATGCAATCACCCTCAGAGATCATACCTATCAATTCATTGTTCTCGTTGACCACAGGAGCACCAGAAATTCGATTCTTGATCAAAGAATTGATAACAGTTTCTATGGAATCTTCTGGACTGAACGTTACAAGCTTACGCGTCATATAACTGAACACTCGAATATGGTCAGACTCTTGTTCAACATTTTTACGTGATCCTTGAAAACTTTTGATACCCATGACATTACGGTTTTGATTTTCTTAAAGTTAATGATTTTTCACAAATAGAGCTGAAAAGTATTATTTAGTATTTTTATGAAAACAAACTAATACCCTTCTTATGTTCAGGAAACTAATTGCCATTCTCCTCACGATCATTGCTATTTATTGGAGTTTTTCAGCATTGATGCCAAGCAAGATTTCGACTTTGAATGCCGATAAAGAGTCATTTTCAACGGAAAGAGCCTTGGTTCATTTAGCTGCCATAACCCAGAAGCCCCATTATGTTGGTAGTGAAAAGCATACAATAGTTAGAGAATACATTATCGGTCAATTACAGGAACTTGGTCTAGAAACGCAAGTTCAGGAGGGCTATACCATCAGTAAGTGGGGAAATATGGCCAAGCCGAAGAATATCTTAGCACGAATTAAAGGAAGAGAATCTGGCAAGGCCTTGGTGCTATTGTCCCATTACGACAGCAGTCCTCATAGTGCTTTAGGAGCAAGCGATGCGGGTTCAGGAGTAGTAACGATACTTGAAGGATTACGTGCTTACCTAGAAGAGGGCAAGACGCCCAAGAACGATTTGATCATATGCATAACCGATGCCGAAGAACTTGGACTTAATGGGGCAGACCTTTTCGTTAACCAGCATCCGTGGGCCAAGGACGTCGGTCTGGTATTGAATTTTGAGGCTCGTGGTAGTGGAGGTCCGAGTTATATGTTGATCGAGACCAATGGTGGCAATGCCAATATGATTCGGGAATTCAAGGAAGCAAATCCAGATTATCCAGTAGCCAATTCTTTGGCGTATAGCATTTATAAGATGCTTCCTAACGATACGGACTTAACTGTTTTTAGGCGAGATGGCAATATCGAAGGTTTTAATTTTGCGTTTATAGATGACCACTATGATTACCATACCGCAAATGACTCTTATGACCGATTGGACAGGAATTCCTTAGAGCACCAAGGCTCCTATTTAATGCCTTTGCTTCATCATTTTTCTGAAGCTAATCTGAATAACCTTAAGAGCCAGGATGACGACATATATGTCAATATGCCGATCTTGGGGATGGTTGCCTATCCATTTGCTTGGATATTCCCTATGCTCATTATAGTTGTTCTGCTATTCGTTGGTTTGTTGTACTATGGTATCCACAAACGAAAACTTAACTCCTTGAAGATCCTACAAGGTTTCATTCCACTACTGATCTCACTTTTCAGTGTTATCGTTATTGGCTATGTCCTTTGGGAATTGCTTAAAAGCTTGTATCCTGAATACGCAGAAATGGAGCATGGCTTCACCTATAATGGGCATACTTATATTGCAGCCTTTATTATGTTGGCATTGGCAATATGCTTGTGGGTGTACCACAAGTTCTACAATCCCAAGAACGCAGCAAATTTGTTGATAGCGCCATTGGTTCTATGGCTGGCCATCTTGGCCTTGGTGGCCTTTAATCTTCAAGGAGCAAGTTTCTTGATCATTCCTGTTGGCTTTGGATTGCTTAGCCTTTTCGTGTTAATGCGTCAAAAGGAACCTAGCCTGGTTTTAATGGCCTTATTGGCTTTCCCTATGCTATTTATAATGGCACCAATGTTAAAGATGCTTCCTGTCGGACTGGGTTTTTTTATGGGTGATAGTGATGGGATACAATTTTCCATGAAGATCGTTTCCATGGTTTTGGTGGTATTGATGTTTGGGCTCATGGTACCAGTTTTTGGGTTTTTCAGGCACAAGAATCGATGGGCATTGGGAGTCTTGGTGATTTCCATTATTTTATTACTAAGTGCTAATTTCAACTCTAATTTCACAGAGGAAAACCCTAAACCCAACAGTTTGGTGTATTCCTGGAATGCCGACGACGATTCTGCTATTTGGGCCACCTACGATAACATGTTAGACGATTGGACCATGAATTACTTGGGCGACGACCCAGACCAGGTAAATAATGGGTCCGAAAATTTTGCTAGCAAATATGGTTCAGGTTATACATTTACAAAAAAGGCTATAGTAAAACCGATATCAGCTCCTTATGTTGATGTTAAAAGCGATACCGTGATTGGAGATTTTAGGCATATTAATCTCTATATTTCGCCGCAACGTCCTGTTAATCGAATGGAATTGTTTGCAGATCGAAGTGTTATTTTCAAGGACTTTAACATTAATGGCGTTGATGTATACAAGAAAAACAAAGATGCCAACGCGTTCAATAATCGTTGGCGAAACAGGCTTTTCAGTTTCTATGTCTCTGACAATGACCCGTTGATCCTGGAATTCTCAGTACCTAAGGACCAAAAGACAGTTATGACCTTATATGAAGCTTCTTTCGATTTGTTGACCAATCCATTATTCACGGTACCAAAGAGACAAGACAACATGATGCCAAAACCATTTGTGCTCAATGATGCTGTCTTAGTGAAGAAGACCATAACGATAGATTAGGTTATTTACCAGAATTTTAAGACTTCACTTCTTATTTTTTTTTAGTTTTGGCCCACACAAAATCTAAATAAAATGAAGAAGATACTCGTATTGGCAGTTTTTATGTTGGGTTCAACTGTTTTTGCTCAAACTAATACAGAACTTTCCAAGCACTTTCAAGCTTTTTACAAGAAAATGAAATCACAAGGGGATATCCAAGGCACTATTAATGCATTGACTCATTTAGACCTTTTGGAACCATCTCAAGCTAAAAAAGATACTTTAGCCTATTTGTACCTCTCAGAAGGAATGAATCTACAGGCCTTGAATACAATAGGTATTGAGAAAAACGAGGCTGATTCCAATATTGCTGTAGAAGTAAAAGCTTTGGCCTTAAAAGCCATTGGAGAAAACAAAAGGGCCATTGAGCATTTTGAGGTCATGTTCAATCGTAAGCCAAATGCACTGATTGCCTATGAATTGGCAGACCTTAAAACTCAAACAAGTGATCTTGCTGGAGCAAAAACACATATCGAGTATGGTCTTGCCAATGCGCGAGAAGATCAAATGCGTGGTTTTTTTGAAACACAGACACCTTATCAGGTGCCAGTAAAAGCAGCCTTCTTGTATCTAAAGGCCCTTATTACTTTTAACGAGGACCAAACGAACAATCTGGATGCTTCCATTGCTCTTTTGGACCAGGCACTTCAGATCGAGCCTAATTTCAATATGGCAAGTATTAGTAAGGACGCATTAGTGGCCAAGAAACCTAAAGAATAGATATTATTTGTTAAAGACAAAAAAAGCAGCTGGTTACCAGCTGCTTTTTTATTTCCTTGTCTGATTCAAATTACCAGATCCTTACGCGCTGATCTTCAGGTAAATACATGTTATCACCTTCCTTTATACCAAACGCTTCATAAAAAGCATCGATGTTCTTAAGTGGTTGTATCGCGCGATAGATACCTGGCGAATGTGGGTCTGTCTTGATCTGAGTTTCCATTGCATCATCCCTGGTCAAGGTTCTCCAAACGGTTGCCCAAGACATGAAGAATCGTTGCTCGGCTGTAAAGCCATCTATATCATCTGGCCTTCCATTTTCCTTGAAGTGAAGTTGCAAGCCATCATAAGCGCCTAATACCCCGCCAAGGTCTCCAATGTTCTCACCCAAGGTGAATGTTCCATTTATATATAGGCTATCCAATACTTCTATTGAACTGTATTGATCGGCCAATGCCTTACCTCGTTTCTTGAATTCTGCAAGATCCTCTGGAGTCCACCAATTTACCAGATTGCCATCGCTATCGAACTGTGCGCCTTGATCATCGAAAGCATGAGATATTTCATGTCCTATGACAGCACCGATTCCTCCGTAATTAACTGCTTCGTCAGCCGTATAATTGTAAAAAGGTGGTTGTAAGATCGCAGCTGGAAAAACGATTTCATTATTGAAAGGGTTAAAATAAGCATTCACCATTTGTGGTGGCATACCCCATTCCGATTTGTCAACAGGCTGGCCTATTTCTGAGAGGTTCTCTTTCTGGTTCCATTCAGATAGGGCCAACATGTTTTCAGCATACCCATTTCCTTCCTTGATCTGCAGCTCAGAATAATCTTCCCACTCATCTGGATAGGCGATCTTCACTGTAAATTTGTCTAATTTTTCTATGGCTTTTGCCTTGGTGTCAGCACTCATCCAATCCAATTTATCGATTCTCGCCTTAAATGCCGTGATGACATTGGCAATCATTTTTTCTGCTTTGGCCTTTGCTTCTGGCGGAAACTTAGCATCGACATAAAGCTTGCCAATTGCCTCACCGACACGTCCAGTAACATGGTCCATTGCAGTATCTTCCCTTGGTCTTTGTGTCTCAGTTCCTCTTAAGGTCTTACTGTAAAAATCCCAATTTGCCTTCTCTAATTCTGTGGTTAAAAGATTAGCAGCATTGTTCAAGGTGCTCCATTTCATCATGGTCTTGATGTCTTCAATAGGTGTGGTGGTCAAGACTTTCTGCAACTCGTCCATGTATTTCAATTCCAAGACATAAACTGTATCGATGTCTTTTTCGACACCAAGGTCCTTTATGAATTTTTTCCAATCTACCGCTGGAGTGATTTCCGATAGTTGCTCAAGAGTTCGAGGATTGTTGAAATTACTGATGTTTCGCTGCTGTGCTTTGTCCAATTGTGGTTCGGCTAATCGTGTTTCTACTGCTAAGATCATTTCTGCAGCTGCTTTTGCGTCCGACTCGCTATAATCAATGTACTGCATCATTCGCGTTATATGATCAACATATTGTTGTCGGCGTTCCTTGGATTTATCATCCTTCAGTACATAATAATCACGATCTGGTAAACCCAAGCTGCCTTGACTGATATAAGACGCATTCATAGCACTATTGTTGAGGTCCGGGAAAACCTGGAATCCATAGAACGGAGA
Organism: Flavobacteriaceae bacterium; assembly: GCA_013001365.1. GTDB lineage: Bacteria > Bacteroidota > Bacteroidia > Flavobacteriales > Flavobacteriaceae > JABABD01. The sequence goes on along the minus strand of JABDMQ010000012.1, from coordinate 1,583 downwards.
ATCAACCCCAATGGTCTTCGCATATACCGATTGCATCTCAGTAAGATTTGAAATGCCATCAATTGCACTTAATAATGGTTTCAAAGGCTCTAGGCCAGCGGCATCCCTTGCAACTGTATCCAGTTCAGATTCGAAGAGAAGAAGTGCTTTCTTCTGATCGGTGCCTTCGTCGTATGACCCGAGTTCTTTTGCGGTTTTAACGATTGAAAGAACGTCATTTCTTGTTGATTTTCGCAAGACATTGAATCCGCCCCATCTGGATTCTTCCTCTGGGATGGTAGTTGTTTTAACCCAATTGCCATTGACGTAGCTATAGAAATCGTCCTTCGGACTAACGGTTGTATCCATGTTTTCCAGGACGATTCCTGGAATCTTTTCAGCGATTTCCTTATCGCTATCTTTTTTACAGGAGATAAGTCCGATAAGGACTGCTGACCCCAGTAAAAGTGATTTTTTTAGTGTAGTTTTCATTTTCTAGTTATGTTAATTGGTACAAGTTAATTATTAATTAGAAGAAAGCAGTGCCATTTTGTTACAGAATAACAAGCAAGATTCAGTATTAAAGTTGATTCTTGGAGATGTCTTGTGCTTCCTTTTCGAATTTCTTGTTGACCTGAAGATTTAAGTTTGAAGAGGCCTCCAGGAATTCCTGAACAGCCGATAACAATTCATCTTTGGTGGTCGTCTTTAGCCTTTCAGCACTTTTAAGCTTATAGAATTTAGTTTCCAGAGCTGTTATTCGTGCAATGATGGACTCGTTACTGACGTTATCAGGGATTGTTGTTTTTAGGTCTTGAATGAGGGCTGTCATGACCTCCTCATCGCCTTCAAAATAAAGTAAGTCTGCATTATTAATTGATTGAATGAGGACTTCCAATTCTCCATAGCTGGCCCAACTGCTCACAGCTTTTCTTGATGCATTGCTAAGGCCGTAATCCGCATAGGATAGGCTTTCAATGTCCTTTTTGGATATTCTAGTTGCCTGAGTGGTTTCTTCTTCTGTTGTCGTAGTGGAATCTTGCTGCGAAACATCTTTATCGCAATTGGTGAGCAACAAAAGACCAATAAGAACAATCAATGATTTCATAATGAATTAACTAATTAGACTGCAAATATATTGCATAAAGACTTGTAAGGTGAAGAATGTTCGGAAATATTAGTTTTCTATACATAGGTAATGGGCAACCATAAATTCTTGTTATTTTTGATAGCGAATCCAGATACGCTTCGGACTAAATGAAATCAAGAATTCTTATTATAGGTGCCTGCGGCCAAATTGGCTCTGAACTTGCAATGAGATTAAGGCAGATACATGGTGTGGATTCTGTGATCGCTAGCGACATTAAGGAGTGTAAATCTGGACTGCATGCCGATGGTGCTTTCGAGATCTTGGATGCCAAGGACTATAATGCCATTAAGCAATGTGTTGAAAAGCATGGCGTAAAGACAGTATATCTTATGGCTGCGCTTTTAAGCGCTACAGGTGAGAAGTTTCCTGAAAAGGCCTGGAACTTGAATACGGAGTCCTTGTTCAATGTATTGAATTTGGCCAAGGAAGGTATCATAAATAAGATATTCTGGCC
>JABDMQ010000330.1 GCA_013001365.1 Flavobacteriaceae bacterium | reverse complement strand
GACCTATTTTGCTCATGAAATGGCAATAGATGATACTTGGATGGATTCGGCCATTGATCAAATGACAGATAATGTATTCATTACATTGGATCTAGATGCCTTTGACCCTTCAATTTTACCAAGTACTGGTACTCCAGAACCTGGTGGTTTATTGTGGTACGAAACCTTGGATTTCTTAAGGCAAGTATTTAAGGAGAAAAATGTTGTTGGGTTTGATATCGTTGAATTATGTCCAAATGAAGTAGATAAATCATCAGATTTTCTTGCAGCTAAACTTTATTATAAGATGTTAAGCTACAAGTTTCAGAACGAAGACGATGAGGAAAACTATGATGATACTTATGAAGAATCAAACCGTGTGGGGAACTATTCAAAATTTGATGAGGATGACGACTACTAAAGGAGCTATTTCAAACTTCATAGAAGAGTACTACTTGCATTTTAATGCGGCAACGCTAGTAGATGCGGCAAAAGCCTATGAAGCACAATTAAACAATGGTGCAAAAATGTTGGTGTCTTTGGCAGGAGCAATGAGTACAGCAGAAATAGGAAAGATCTTTGCTGAAATGATACGCCAAGATAAAGTACAGATTATTTCTTGTACGGGAGCAAATCTAGAAGAAGACATCATGAATCTGGTGGCACATTCACATTATAAACGTATTCCTGATTATCGTGATCTGACACCGAAGCAAGAATGGGATTTATTAGAACAAGGACTTAACCGTGTTACAGACACATGCATTCCAGAAGAAGAAGCATTTAGAAGACTACAAAAGCACATTTTTGAAATATGGAAAAAAGCAGATGTAAACGGAGAGCGATACCTTCCGCATGAGTATATGTATAAGCTATTGCTATCAGGAGTTTTGGAGGAGTATTACGAAATCGACCTAAAAGATTCTTGGATGTATGCAGCAGCAGAAAAGAACCTACCTATAGTTTGCCCAGGATGGGAAGACAGTACTATGGGAAATATTTTTGCGAGCTATGTCTTAAAAGGAGAAGTCAATGCGAGTATTATGAAATCTGGAATCGAGTATATGACCTTTCTAGCGGATTGGTATACAGATAATTCCCAAAACGGTATAGGGTTCTTTCAAATAGGAGGAGGCATCGCCGGTGATTTTCCTATATGTGTCGTGCCAATGCTATATCAAGATATGGAGCGTAAAGACACACCTTTTTGGAGTTATTTCTGCCAAATAAGTGATTCCACGACCAGTTATGGTTCCTATTCTGGAGCAGTTCCAAATGAAAAGATCACTTGGGGGAAATTAGATATTACTACACCAAAATTTATAATAGAGAGTGATGCTACGATTGTAGCTCCATTGATCTTTGCCTATTTATTAGACTTGTAACACTAAAAAAATGATACGTAAAATTGTAGACTACCAAAAACTCAATGATGAGTTATTAAATCTTTTAGTTGAGAAATTCCCTGACGGATATGCAGATAAAGATATTATAGCCTTTAGAAATGCACAAAATGAGTACATAGAAGCTGTTGAAGTAAGAACTGAAGATACCGCCTATTTAGTAAAAGTTGGAAAACGCTTAATCCAAGCCATGGAAGATTTTGAGGATAATGAAGATGACTATGATGATGATGAAAAGGATAATGAAAATCTTGATTTTGACTCCTTGAGTGATGATAGTTTTGAAGAGGATTGAATTAAATGAACTATAAGATAAAAGTGTTTAATTAAAAATGATATTACAATGGATTACTATAGTACTGAAGAAATAAGAACTGAAGAAGGTGTATTTGTCAAGCATCATGATGGGTTTTTTATGTTTCGATTTTCATTTGATGAAATCATTGTTTTTGAAGAAGTAAATACTGCCGTTTTAGAAGAGTTTGATCTTCGAGGTGATGCGTATATAGGTGACACCTTCGAAGTGACCTATAAAGAGATTATCAATGATCTGGACGACGAAGATTTTTTGATATTCAGGATATTGAAATTAAAACTGATTTAACTAACAAAAATTAATGCAATGAACCATTTATTTCACTTGTCACTGCCGTGCAATAGCATCGTTGGGACTAAAAAGTTTTATGTAGATACAATTGGAGCTTCGCTGGGAAGGTATACAAATAATTGGGTCGATATAAACTTATTCGGACATCAAGTTACGTTTACACAAGTAGGGAAATTTGACTTTACAAATCCAAATTATGCTTTTGAAGGTAAAGTCTTATCATCTTTTCATTTCGGAATCATATTAGATATAGATACATGGAGGCAAATATATTCTAGGCTAACTAATAAGAATTTAGAATTAACCACCCAAACTACTTTTTTAAAAAACAAACCAGGAGAGCATTTGTCTTTTTTTGTAAAAGACCCTAATGGTTATATGTTAGAGTTTAAGAGTTTTAAGGATACAGCTGAAATTTTCATGTCATGACATTGACCTTATAAATTCACGAGTTTGTTATTCCTATAGACGAGTTCATGAATCTCGAATGAGATCTAGTTCACTTGATAGTTATTTGATAAATTGGTCTCATGAAACTCGCATACTCGGTTTGGCTAAAACTGGACAGAACTTAAAGAAATAGTCCTGTGGACTATTTTGTGAATGGGCCAGCAGGCACTAGGGCATACATCACTTCCTTTATTTTTTTCCTCTATTATAATAGGTTTATAATTGTTATGAAACCCCTTAAAAAATTACTAAAAAACTTTAAAGCGCGAAAAAACCATCGGCTTATCACACGATGGTTTTTACGTTTTACTACTTGAAATCTAATTCGGTTATTAATCTCAATAGATAACCAAAAGTTTACTCATTACGGTGTTACCAATATTAACCCTAATAATATAATTGCCGGAAGATATATCATCGACTGGTAAAGTAACAACATGTTTTCCTGCCACTGAAAGACCATCTGGAGTAATGGTTCTAATTTTCTTACCCGTCATTGTAAAGAGATCTATCGAAACTTTATATGGTGATTCAATATTCAATGAAACATTTACTTGTTCTGCGGCAGGGTTTGGATAGATCGATACAGCATGGTCTGAATGGTCTGATTGTTCTATGGTCAAAGTTCCAGTGTAGAGTTCAGCCTCAGCCATTAGTTCAGGAGTGGATTTGCCATGAGCCACCCACAAATTGTATAGATCCAGTCCTTTTGTATTGGTGACATTATTATCCCTTAAAAATTCAATGTATTCTTTAGAAACAGTTTGGTAGTATAACTTGACTTCTATTTTATCTGTATTTGCTGGGACCGTATAAATAGTTGTATCTGAAAAGGCTCCGTCAACATAGCTATAACCAACAGGAGCAGCCTGAATAGCTTCAAAATTAGCATTGGTAAAACCACGAGGAGGAATTCGATTATCCTTGATAACGACATTATTCAAAGCAAAATGAAATGATTCACCAGCAGTATAGGTTCTAGTACCATTAGCATTTGCGATATCGGCAACATCCTGACTCATACCCAACTTCGCTTCGTAGATCTTGGTACCATCTTGATTTAAAACAGCCGTTGTACCATTATAGGCTCCAGACTCAAAAAGGACATTATCATTGTTATCGTAGGCAACTACATTGATCCACATCCGTCTACCTTCAGGATAACCAGAAGGTAACTTGTGACCAGTTTCATTAATGATTTCTACTTCCACATCAAATCCATTTTCAACAGCTGTGGCATTTAAATTCATTGTAGCAGCATTCTGTAACATATAACGTGCTCGTAAGATACCAGCATCTAATGCTTCTAGGTCCACATCGGCATCATTTGCATACAGGTCTTTGATCAATAAAGGCACAAACGTATTTCCTCCAGTTAGGTCATGTTGGCCCAGATCAGTTCTAACAGGTACAAAATTCTTGTCAGCACCTTTACCGGTGACTTCTTTCATATGACAATCCATACACGAAATCACATTTTCCAGGTTTCCACCAAAGGCTTCTGAAGGAATACCCGTATCAGAATTATAGGCGCTCATTTTCCATTCGCTATAGGTGCGTTCTATAGGAAACAACTCATAGGTATCAAACGATGGAGCAGGAGTGCCCAAGGCATTTGGAGCATAGGTTCCATCAGCTTGTTTGGAATAAACTGGATTACTAACATCATGGCAAGTAGCACACATCGTTGAAGACTTATGAAATTCAGAGTATTTAGTTGCATGATTCGATTGCACATTTGCATACGGTCCACGTCTTATGTCTTCTGAATCTACTACATACATCCCATTACCATTAATTGGTGGAATATTGTTTATGGAATTCATGTAAGTCACATCTTCGGCATCTGTACTAATGGGATCCATCATCTTATGACAGGCATGACATTGAACACCCTGTCGGTCATTCAATGTTAATGCAGAACCATCAGTTGGAGTAGAGCGTCCTTCAAGCCAACCTCCAGGCGAATGACAACGAATACATAGATCACCAGAAAATTCAGCATCCTGATTAGCGATGGTCATGGAAGCCTCAAAAAGAGGGTCGCGCATACTGTGCGCCATCATACTACCACGCCATGTAAATGAGGGTTCAGCATTTTGATCATAGCCACCATGGCAGTTATCACATTGATTGGGTGAGTTAAAAGTACCCGATTCCATGGGTTGCGATCCTGGAAGGAAGAAATCATCTAATGTTGTCGGTACATAAAATGAATTAAAGTCATTACGAGTTATAAAACTCATCATAACAAAAACCAACATTATTAAACCACTTAATTTAATATCGAGATGTTTCATAATACTGAAATTTTCACTGCATGACCGTGCTCACTAAAAGTCTAAAAGAATAATTCTTTAAACAATGATTTTTGTCATAATTGTATGTTTAATCACATATAAGTTTTTGTCTGATTATCAATCATCCTTTAATATGAACTGAACTTATAAAAACTCACTTCCTAATATATCCATTCTCAACAGTCCATTCCTTATCGTAAAAGGGGATAAATCCCTAACTATTTTCAGGATAAACCCTTATTAAAAAGGGTTAAAAACCTATTGTTCAATATCTTATATATGCATAACTTTGATGTTATAAATCTTTCGAAATCATCAACTCCACTTTCAATAGAATTCGAATGAATCAATTAGTACGAGGACATAGTGTTAAAAGAAGCAATCAAAATGAGAGCCTAAATCCTCAATATCTCAAGGTACTCTTAAATGAAATGCAGGAATCTTTGAATATTGAAGAGTTCTTTGACACATATATTCCAGATCGTTTTAGCTGGTACAATAAAGGCAAATACAATCCTTTCGGTTTTGATGTGGAGGAGGGTAGCGGTATTAATGTCAAGCATCAATTTTTTAGGCTGAATCGAATTCGTCACAAATTGATCAGGATTCATAAAGAATTCAAATTCGTGAATAATCATCTGGAAAACTATCAGAATCTCACTTTACGTGAAAAAGAGATCATCCAGTTATTGGCCAATGGTTATAACAATCCACAAATTGCCAACGAACTGCATATTAGCAGATGTACGGTCGAGAATCATCGAAAAAACATCAATGCTAAATTAAATCTGCCATCTTTCGCACACCTTATTCATTTTTGCTACTCCTTCAATCTCATATAGTAAGATAACTCATCTTACTATTGACTTGTGTCTTTTCGCACACATTAATTTGCTATGAGCGATTCATAAAAATGACCAAGGTTGGTTATTTACTTGATTTAAAGTGATTTGTACATTACCTAAGTGAAATTCTAGGTTCCCTGCAATTGAATTTTCATACAATGGAATTGATTCCAAATATATATTAATCGAAGTCATTATGAAGAAAATAAACATCAATTCGGCAAACGAAAACGAGCTTAAGAAACTTCCTGGTATTGGTACTTCCGCAGCGAAGAAGATCTTGGCATTCAGGAAGTCCGGCGGGACTTTCAATAGTGTGGAGGAAGTAACAAAAGTTGCCAATGTAAGATCATCTTATGTGGAAGGCCTTAAAGCCAATCTCGGTTTTGAAAGAGGAGAGTTAGTACCTTCCCAACCTAGAAGCACGCAACCTGGCAGAGTAGATATGGCAATTCCGATCGATCCGAGAAAGCCCCTGCTTCAATTTCCATTACCGGTATTCAATTCCTATTCCTTTACGGTCAAACTAAAAGGTTCTGATGGTGCGAATTTACCTGACCTTCAGGGTTATAAGCTGATTGTTGGCTATCGATTGGGAACCTACAAGGGATTCGATAAAACCAAATACACCTCGAAGAGCTTGACCTATAATCTAGGTAGCCAAAGTAGCCAAAAGGTGAATATATCGAAACCGTTATTAGGTTCGAGTTTCATAGAAGACACGTTTAATTTACTCATTGTTTCTCCTGGAGGTAGGAATATATATGACTCCTCCTTTGAGATTGACGAAGATGCCACGGTCGAAATAGGATTACCCGTTTTCAATGAACGTCAACTTAAAGTTAAACTAACCAAAAGACCGCAAATTAACTATGCGGGGTATCAATTGGTCGTAGTGAGTAAGATCAACCGGTCTTCGTCTGGGATAGAAACGCAAACAGAGAAGTTCGAAATTGCTTCAGCGAATTCCTTTCTTGTTGAATATGACCCGTTTGGCGATGTGCTTGAAGTAAATTTTGAGGTCCTATCTCCCGACGGTGCAATTATATTTTCCGAATCCATGGATTGGGATGACCTTGCAGGAAATGCAAATAGCAAGAATAATGAAATCAAACTTCCGAGTCCCACAAATATTGGCTATACCATTAAACTGGTCATTGACCCAGACCAGCTCAATAATCCATATCTAGACCATGAGGTTGTTGTAAAATATGAGTTGATCGACCCTGAAACATTGAACCACATCAATCAAATTGAAAAATCATTTCCAATTGCGGCCGATGGCAAAGCTAAAGTATCCATAGATTATTATGGATTGATAGAGCGCATGGAGATTGATGTTAAAGCACCTAGTGGCGAAATTATTGGCCATCGGGAAATTGAACTACCACTAAACAACAATAACAATATTGAAATTAAGGTACCGCCTAAAGACCTTGCAGGTATTGAAGGTTTTGAAAGCCTTCCTTTAAGACCTAAGAAAACTACGGGACGTGTCATTGATCTTAAAGGAGACAGAACATTTGAGAATGTTCAGGTCATCATTCATGTTGCCACCAAAGATGCGCCACAAGATGATGATTTTACGCCATTAATGATAGTGAATACTGAAAAGGAGGGATATTTCATATTCGACACACCAAATAGTTATTTCACAGAAGTATTCGCTTCCATTGGTATACCAAAGAAGGGCAATGTAGAAGGAAAAGTCATCAACGTTCCTATACGTCTCGAAACAGATAAAGTCACCAACATGACGCCTGATGGCCCGGTACTTGTCGATAAATTATTCTTACCGCCACATGTTATACTTGTAGTGGACATGGATTCCATTACCGAAGAAGATGCTGAATGTGATTGTAATGATTGTGGAGACCTTGATTTTCATCGACCTAAGAAAGTAGTGGACGAGTTTTCATACTATACAGTGGTCCGTACTACAGAGCCTACCATACAAGGCTATACCCTAGATGACGATGGAGAAATGACCATTCAAGAGATCTTGAATGTAGTGCAATTGGCCGATGAACCTGGGTCAAGTACCAAAAATATTCCTGTAAGCATTCAAAATCAGGCGATACGCAAAAACGTACTCATGAAGCACATCAATGACAAAAGGGGATTGACCCTTACCACATTGACACGTGCCTTGAATGAGAGTAATGCCTTGAAACTTCGCGAAAACATAAAACCTCGACAAGAGATCCGGGCATTTGGCAGGCATAAGCTAGACCTCAATCACGCCATTGATTGGGACGAGGATCCAACGATCTACCAAGCGACAACCATATCACATGGTCATTTATTACATTTTAAACAAGAATGGGTGAACGATGGCTATGGAATGGGAGATCTTCTCTATAGTTTACCATTAGCTCCAGGGCAAAAAAAGCAGATCGTTGTCTATGACTGGGAACGAAGAGAATCTGCCGCACAGGTGCAATCTTTGGATTATCAAGAAAGTCTATATAATTCATTAAGCAGGGATCGTGATATCAACGAGATTGTCACAGGATCATTGAGCGAACAAACGCGCGGTGGATCCACAGCGCGAACCAGCAGTATTGCTGGTGGTTTTGGTATCGGTGCAATTTTAGGGCCGGTAGGTGCTTTACTCGGAGTGGCCGGTGGTTCGAGCAAGGCCAGTTCCAGCGCTTGGCAGAATTCGTCAAGAAACACTGCACTTAACGACCTGCAACAGTTACGCGATAGGACCGTTCAGTCGGCCAACGCGGTGCGTAGCCAGAGAAGTACGGTCGTTGCCACAGCAACACAAGGTGAACGATTTTCAGTAGAAACAGAAGTCGTTGCCAATTACAACCATTGCCATTCATTGACCATCCAATACTTTGAGGTATTACGACATATGCAAATACAACAGCGCCTTTCAAATGTTCAAGAATGTCTGTTCATTCCGCTTATCCTCGACACTTTTGATCATCAAAAGAGCTTGCGCTGGCGCGAATATATCCAACGTTTCATTCGCGGAAGGAAACTGCGTAAAGGATTTGATGCCATCGAACGTATTGAAAATGATTATGAAGGTAGTGACCTTCCAGAAGGGACCTATGCACAAGAAAACATTGAATATCTTGAAGGCGGCATATATATCAAGTTTGACCTTGCGAGTCCTATCGATCTAGAATTCGTTGAAGACAAAGAAGCTATTATCACTGCATTTCAATCTCTTTACTGGATAATACCGGGTCTCGCTCGACATATAGATCGTATTTTCGATACAGAAGCCAAGAAACGAAATGAGGTGTTCACCGAATATGTGGCACCAGAGATCGCTGCAGCATTCGTCGAGAATCTAAAATTTGAAGCGGTGATAGAAAGCAGTCTGGATGGTACAGAGAGTACAGAACTACTGCCTGTAGATACAACATTGATCACGCGATTCAATAACGGTCGTTCTCATTATGTCACTTTAAGGCAGCATAGTGATTTTGATGGCATATCGAGGGAAAGCATCAAGGCGATCAACATAACCAAAGCCAGAGATGTTGTGTTAAGCAATGGTGAGAGTTTGGCCGATGCCATTCCAGTGAATTCTAAGATCATCATTACCTCTGGACGTCTCAATTATCGTACAGCCTACAGTTCTGGTCGTCTGTTTTCAAAATCAAGGATATTAGATGATCTTTTAGGCTATGGCGGTGTTGCAGATGAAGGAGAACGCGTGAGAATCGCTACACCATTGTCGCGACAAGAACTTCGAAATCCGAGAAATGAAGACTTAGAGTTGGCCAATAAGCTACAAGATCATTTAAACGACAACCTAGAATCTTATCATAAGGTTATATGGATGTCCATGAGCTCAGAACGTAGATTCATGTTCCTTGATGGTATTCAGGTCACTGACTATTCGAATATTGAACAGTATCCTGGTGGTATTATCCGCAGTGTGGCATCGGTCGTGGAAAATCGAGTGATCGGCATTGTCGGTAATAGTTTGGTAATGCCAGTGGCCCCCGGTTTCAGGCTCGACCCGAATACCAGGGGTAAAGATGTGGATCTCTTATCACTATACCAACCGATATCACCTATTGAGCCCGTTAATGTTAGTATACCAACGAAGGGAGTATTCGCTGAAGCTGTCATGGGTAAATGCAATAGTTGTGAAGTAAAAGAGGAAGATCGATTCTGGAGATGGGAAGAGTCACCAATACCAGACTCTCCGACGGCCATAGGACAGGTAAGCACCGATTCGAGGCGCAGTGATCCTTTAGATACCACGGTTAATGATCTACCTACGCCAGTAGTGAACATTCAAAATGCTCCAGCTGCACCGGACCCAACAGGACTCGCAGCAGCACAAGCATTGTTAGGTACATCTAGCTTCACGGACATTACAGGATTGGAACAAAACCAGAAAAATGCACTCGAAGCTTTGAAGGCCTCATTGTCAACAGCACAGGCATTTGGAACAAAAGCCGGAGATATGGCGGCATTAGGAGCCCAATTGGATGCCATTAAGACCGCCAAGGAGATTAAACTCCTAGAAGATGACAAAGCCAAGGAAATGACAGAGAAAGCCATCAATACCTTCAATAAGAAAGAAGATACTGGAGGCAAGGAAACTAATATTCCGGAAGCGGTAAAATCTGGTTCTAAAGCAATAAAAGAAGGTGCTTCAAAAGTTAAGGTTAAAGAAAATAAAAACGATGGAAGTTCAACAGAAGTAGAAATAGAATCAACTCCTGAAGAAGCCAAGCCAGAAGCAACCTATGATTCTTTAAGGGAGGATTATGATACCATTGCCAAAGAGTCTAAAAATAATTTTTAAAATTAATCATTATGATAAAATATGTGCGAAGAGATGCTGAAACCTTAAGTGACGACCAATGGAATGAATTTTTCACGAATTATAACAATAATATCATTAAGGCCAAACTAGATGACACGCATCCCAAGTTAATACAACTCAAGGCCTTGGCCAATGAGGCAGGCCGCCCGATCGTAACAGACTTTGATATCACAGGACCTAGAATTGTGGTGACACCCAATTTCAGGACATTTGCCGGTGATGTACAGGCCCATAATAATGCCATAACTGAAATGCCGGTCTTGGATTATCTTGTGAATATACATTATATCGGTATGATGTTTCCAAACAATCCTGCAGATGGGACTGCAAAAAAACAAAATCATTTGACTAATATTTTCTTGCCCTGGCATCGGATGTTCCTGTTAGAATTCGAAGAGTTTTTGGGCAGTCCGAGTCATTATTGGAATTGGTATGATAATCAGGAGGTCCCTGAGAAAATGAAGGTCGCAAATATCAAGGATGTCATTAAGGATGGAAACACAAAATTTTATAAAGATTTAAACCGAACGAGTGAAAGTATAATTGATGGACCTTCTAAAATCACGAATACTAAGGCGGAATTTAAAGAATTATTTACCAATGCCTGGAAAAGCCTTTATGATTCTTCTAATATTGACAGTTTTACAAAAATCAGTCAGCATATTGAAAGTGCGTTACATAATAATATGCATAATGCCATATCTGGAGATTCTATGAGTAATCCAATTTTCTCTCCACACGATCCTATATTTTGGTTTCATCACAGTTTTGTAGACAAGATCTGGGCAGACTTTTATAACACCCTTTCAGATGATGAAAAGACCGCCATAACGGATTACCCAGACAATGAAATGCCATTTTTCAATAAGAAAGCGAAAGACATAAAAGATATCAAGATCGATCAAAAGATCTCTTATCAGGGATTGCTAAAAGACCGTAGTTTGGTTTCCAATCCTTAATAATTATTAGGACGAAGCTCTGCCATTTAACGGTGGATGGTTTTATTTGGATACAATGCATTGACGCATGAATGTCATATAGATTCTAT